>JALNWR010000035.1 GCA_023230795.1 Candidatus Cloacimonadota bacterium | reverse complement strand
TATTCATGGCCTGAATGAAGAGCTCACCGCCACTATTCCAGAAAATCGTAAAACCCGCATTTATATTTCGGCACTCAACCAGCTGAATATAGATAATCACAATCGCATTCCCACTACGGATTGCCGGCTCTTACGCAGGATTATCCGGGATCATAGTTATCGGGGCTATTCTGCAGAAGAGACCTTGCGACGCTGGCCTTTTGTGCGCGAAGGTGAAGAACAAAACATCTTTCCCTATCAGGAAAACGCAGATTATATGTTCAATAGCAGCCTGACTTACGAGCTGGGAGTGCTCAAAAAGCACGCCTGGAAGATCTTGCATCAGGTTCCCAGCACTTCATCTGCCTATACGGAATCTCGCAGACTCCTGCGCCTGCTCTCTCATTGTGATGATATCGAAGATGCGCAGGTGCCCTTTAATTCTATCATCAGAGAGTTTACAAACGGCTCTGTCTTCAGGTATTAGGCTGATGTCAAAGATCAATATCCTTTCGGAAGCCGTGCGCAATAAAATCGCCGCAGGCGAAGTGATCGAGCGTCCTGCCTCTGTGGTCAAGGAATTGGTGGAAAATAGCATTGATGCGGGAGCCGATGCCATCACGGTGATTGTGGAACGGGGCGGTAAAAACCTGATCCAGGTGATCGACAATGGAGACGGTATGGAGCCGGATGATGCCATGCTGGCGCTGGAAAGTCATGCTACCAGCAAGATTCGAAATGTAGATGACATCATTCACATCAGCTCCCTGGGTTTTCGGGGCGAAGCTTTGCCCTCCATTGCTTCGGTTTCAAATTTCACCCTGCTTACCCGCAGCCGCAATCTCGAAACCGCAGTGCGCATCGATATCATCGATGGAAAGCTAAGAGACGTGCAAAAAACCTCATCCAATCCGGGAACCACCATCTGGGTGCGTGGTCTTTTTAAAAGCCTTCCTGCCCGCCGGAAATTCTTGCGCACGGACAATGTAGAGCTCAGGCACATCCTCAAATACTTTCACTATCAGGCCATACTCTACCCCGAGATAAGCTTTAAACTGATCGCTGATGGCAGTCAAAAGCTGAATTATATAGCCAGTGATGATCGCAAGCAGCGGATGAGCGAGATCTTTGGCTCCGGTTTCTTTTCAGATGATATCATCGCAGTGTCCGGAAGCAGTGGAGAATACTCTGTGAGCGGATACATATTTGGTCTGGAAGAGCGGGGCGACAAGCTGATAGACGCCCAATACACCTTCATCAATGGCAGATTTATATCCGATAAAACCGTAAGGCACAGCATCAAAAGTGCCTATGAACCCTTTATCCTCAAGACCAGAGCCTGGATGAAAGGCAGCACTCCGCCCTATATCCTCTTTATCGATGTGCCGCCCGCTCAGATCGATGTAAACGTATCTCCTACAAAGAATGAAGTGCGCTTTCGTGAAAATCAGAAGGTGCATTCCATGATCTTTGAGAGCCTGTCTCTGGCCTTGAAACGCTATGAAGACGAGAAGTTTGCCTCCGCCAGAGAGAAATTCCAGAATCTTCCAGGCTCCCAGCGTGCCAGCTCTCTGGAGCGGGATATCTTTGTGCAAAAGATAGAGGTTCCCCGCTATGGCGAATACAAAAAGGAGCACGCCAATCTCTTTCAGGACGATCTTTTCCGCCAACCGATAGAGGAGAGACCCAAATCCATCCCCATCGTGAATCCGCATCTGTCCGAAAGTCAGGAGCAGCTGGAGGTCTTTTCCGATATGCCCAATGATAATGTGCCTTACAAATTGCTTTTTGAAAATGAAGAAGATTATATCAATCCCTGGCAGCTACATAGTACCTATATATTTGTGCAGGTAGAAGATGGGCTGGTAATCATAGATCAACACGCAGCCCATGAACGCATACTCTATGAGAAGCTGATTCATCGTACCAGTGGAGCGCCGGCTACCCGACAAAAGCTGATCATCCCTCTGGTGATAGATATCCCGCCTTATATAGCTAGTGAGATTAAAGACCTAGTAGATGAAAATTGGGAAATCTTTGAGAAGATCGGCTTTAAACTGAAGAAATTCAGCGGAGACTCTATAGTTATCGAAGAGATTCCGGCAGAACTGGGTGATTTTCAGGGTGGAAAAGTCTTTATAGATATACTCAAGCAATTGGAGACCGAGATGCAGGCCAGCTCTGACTTTCGGGATTCTCTGGCAAAATCCATCTCCTGTAAGGCCGCCATCAAGGCAAATACAAGCCTGAGCCGCAAAGAGATGCTGGCGCTGATCAACAACCTTTTCGCCTGCCGGGTGCCTTACTTCTGTCCTCATGGCCGCCCCCTGATCGTCAAGATGAGTCTGATGGATTTTGAAAAGAAGTTTAAAAGAGTATTATGATCATCACCATTGAAGGGCCTACCGCAGCCGGAAAGTCTGCCATCGCCCTCCAATTAGCCAAAGCGCTGAACACTGATATAGTAAATTGCGATTCCCGGCAGATCTATAAATATATGGATATCGGTACGGCCAAACCCAGTGTAGCAGAAAGACAGGCTGTCTCTCACCATTTGATAGATATCATCACTCCGGATCAGAGCTATAATGCCGGTCTTTTTGCCCGGGATGCAGATGCGATCATCCGGACTCTGAAAGATCAGGGCAAAATCCCCATCATCTGCGGGGGCACAGGCCTGTATGTGAAAGTCCTCCTGGAGGGGCTATTCCAGCATCCGCCCCATGATCCAGCACTGCGGGAGGAATTACACCAGGAACTTGTCGAAAAAGGGATAGCGCACATGTATCAGCTTTTGAGCGAGATTGATCCGGACTTTGCCCAAAATGTGAGTGCCAATGACCCGCAGCGCATCTTGCGAGGCTTGGAAGTTTACCGCGCTACCGGCAAGAGTATTTCGCAGCACTGGGCTCAGCAAAAACGGGAATCTCGCTATCAGGCTTATCGCATTTTGATAAATCCACCGCGCCAAAGCTTGTATGAGAAAATAAATTTACGCCTGGGCTCAATGCTCAAAAGCGGTCTCATCGATGAGATAGAAGGGCTTTTGCAGCAATGCTACAAGTGGACAGACCCAGGCCTGAACAGCCTGGGATACAAAGAGTTCAAGGCATACTTCGAAGGCGAGGTATCCCTGGCGGAAGCAGGTGAGAAAGCAGCTCAGCATCACCGCAATTATGCCAAAAGACAGCTTACCTGGTATCGAAAACAGAGATTTGATTTGGCTACAGAGCCACAAAGCTTTAACTTATCTGATGTCATCAGGACTATACAAGCCTGATATTAGAGACACAAAGGGGAGAGATGTGCAAATTATTGCCAGAGTATTTAGCTACGAAATATCACGCAGAGACTTAGAACGTGAAATGTCCTGCGGTAGCACAGAAAAACAGGCTTTAAAACGCCTTATAGACCGCTGTTTGCTTTTAGGAAAGGCAGACCTGTTAGATTTCAGTGTTTCTGAAGCAGAATTTGACATCGCCTTGATGCAGCTTTTGGATGAAGAGGAACCCCTTGGCCTGCCACCGGGTGTATTACAGGATATGAATGCGCAGGAGATGGAAAGCCTGATCCGGCGTAACATCATCATCCGCAAATATGTAGCCAGCTTGTATCCCGGAAAGAAGCCTATTTCAGAAGACAAGCTCAGGGAATTTTATCAGGAGCAGATCGATAGCTTTCATTCCGAAGAGATGGTGCGCTGCTCCCACATCCTGATCAAAGGTGAAGGTGCTCTGGAAAAGCTGAGCAAGATCCGAGCCCAGATAAAGGATGCAGAAGATTTTGATAAATTGTGCGCAGACTGCAGCGAATGTCCCAGCAATGCATGCTGTGGGGATTTGGGCTATTTTCCTCGCGGCAAGCTCTATGCTGAGATCGATGAAGTGGCTTTTGCCATGCAGCCCGGAGAAATCAGCATGCCTTTTAAGACTCCCGGAGGCTATCACATCCTCATGCTTACCGATCGCAAGAGTAAAGCCCCTGTCTCTTTTGAAGAGATCAAAGAAAGCCTGGCCGCACATTTGGAGCAAATGGAGAGAGAGTATTTCGTGAAACGCCATCTTGCCGAGCTTTATGTGGAGTTTCACAGCGAGGTTTTGATCTTCGACGATGCGCTCAAATAGGCTATCTCATTTATTTGGAATCAGCAGTTTTGGAGAATCCCACGGGCCTGCAATAGGTCTGCTGATAGACAGCCCCCCGCCCAATCTTGACTTCCCTTCCGATGAGCTACATGCTGCTCTGATGCGGCGCGGCTACCAGGGAGACTTCAGCACTTCCCGTACTGAGGCTGACCAGCTGGAAATACTCAGCGGCGTCTTTGAAGGGAAAACCACCGGCATGCCGCTCTGCGTGATAGTGCGCAATTGCGATGCTAAAAGCGAGGATTATGAAGCGCTTAAAGACGTCTTTCGGCCGGGTCATGCGGATTATTCCTGGTTTCAGAAATTCCAGATCTATGATTATCGGGGAGGAGGCAGGGCTTCAGGACGGGAGAGCCTTGCCCGGGTGATCGCAGCAGACCTTTCCCAAAACCTCTTGAAAGACATCAAGATCGAAATTATATGTAAACAAATCGGCGAGCTGAAGGCGTCACCAACTGCTACAATAGCGGAGCATAACCCCTTTCATTGGCCTGATCCCGCTAACTATCGGGCGCTGCTCAAGACTCTGGAAGACATCAAAAGCCGGGGAGACAGCCTGGGCGGAATCCTGCAGGTTACAGCCTCGAATATCCCGCCTGGCCTGGGGGACCCCATCTATGAAAAGCTATCGGCTAATATCGCCAAAGCCATGTTCTCCATTGGTACCGTGCGGGGGATACTATTTGGTGATGGCCTTAACCTGGCCAGCTGGCCGGGAAGTCAAGTCAATGACCGGTTTGCAGCAGGGAAACTGGCCAGCAATCATCACGGCGGAATAGTGGGAGGAGTATCAAACGGCCAGGACATAGTCTTTGATCTCGTCATTCGCCCCATATCCTCCATCAGCATTCCGCAAGAGACCATGGATAAAGCTGGCAAGCCCTGCCAGATCAGTATCAAAGGACGACATGACGTCTGTCATATACCCCGTCTAATCCCCGTGGTAGAGGCTATGCTGCAAATCTGTCTGGCCGATGCCATCCAATATCAAAGGCTGATCTCGGGGGATGATGCAGATTTGACTGGTTTGCGGGAAAGTCTGGACAAGATAGACGAAGAGCTGCTCACCTTGCTCTACCGTCGGCGCGCTATAGTGCATGAGGTGAAACGCTATAAGGAGCAAAACCACCTTCCCCCCAAAGACCCCGCCAGGGAAAAAGAGATTTTAGATAAAGCAGCCCAGATCGCCCGCGAGATAAAGCTGCCGGAGGAACAAGTTCAAGACATCATCAAACTTACCTTAAGGATATCAGACACATGATAGTAATATGCACGCCCTACCGCAGCCCTGAAGACATAGATAAAGAAGCTAAAAACTTCTATTATGAATACCGGCTTGATTTCTGTGAAAACTGGCCAGCTATAGATTTCAAAGCTTTTCTCAAAAAGAGCATCCTTACTTACCGTGGCAGCGATCTTACCCGGGATATCTTGCAAGATATGCTCTCCAGCAAAGCTTTGATAGATCTGGACATTGAGCAGCTTAAGGACTTTCCAGATATGGTAAAGCCGGAGCGGCTAATCCTCTCCACCCATCTGGATGAATACGATGAGGATAAGATACTGCGCTTCATAGAGCATCCTCAAAAAGCTAAGTTCTACAAACTCATTCTGAAAACTAATAGCTTTGCCGAGATATTGGCCACTACAAAGCTGATACCGAAGGATAACCCTCGCAAATTGATCTTTAACGTGGTCGGGAAGTGGGCGCTTCTTCAAAGAAGTATCTACGAACTCTTTTCCTCCTATGGCTTCTATGTTGCCCTGGATGAACCCACCACTGCGGGTCAGCCAACACTTACAGACTTGATAGGAATCTGGTCTTCCTCTACTATACAAGATAAGAGATACATAGCCATCATCGGAGATGAGCGGGCAAATGAAAGCGGCTCCATCCTCCTGGCTAACGTCTATTTCAGACAAAGCGGCATAAGGTTATCATATCTGCCGGTGCCTGCAGGAGACCTCTCAGAGGCAATAGACGTGATCAAGTTCTTGTATAAAAAGTTGGACTTGATAGGCCTGGCTATTACCAGCCCTTACAAAAAGGCTCTGGCTGAATACTTAAAAAGCCCTCTGCCCATCATAAATACAGCCCAGCTGCTGGATCACAAGCATCTGCATAATAGTTACCATCCCGAGCTGGATATGTATATTTATAGCAAAAACACCGATCTTGTTGCCCTAAAGGCCCATTTGCAAAAGCTTGAGGTCAAAAAAGAGGATAAGATCCTCATCTACGGCAGCGGGGATTGCGCCGAAGCCTTTGCCCAACACCTGATTCGAAATTCTTTCTCAGATGTCAGCCTGCTATCCAGAAACCGGGACAAAGCAGCTGAACTGATCCAAAAATACCGGCTTAAAGCAGCTCATGATCAAGAATATGATCTTCTGATAAACGCCACCCCTCTGGGCAAAAAAGACGAGGACGATATCTCGCATTTGCCAGGGTTCAAAAAGCTGATTGATCTGGTTTTAAGACTGGACGAGCCTGCCTTGCTGTCCCAAAAAGCCGAGGCAGAAAACCTTCCCCATATGCAGGGTGGCGAATTTTGGGTGGAGCAGTTAGTCCCTCAAATGCAATGTATTCACTATGAAGACGATTATGAAGATGATTATGAAGAGGAATTCATTTGACATAAATGCCCTGCTCTAATACATTACTCCATCCAACGAACGAGCTATAATAAACAAACGAGGAGATACCAAATGAAGAAGAAAGCAAAATTGCTTCTGCTTTTCGCCTTTCTGCTGATTGTCAGCAGTCTGCTTGCGCAAACTAACCCTGATACAATGCAGTTGGGCTGGCAAGAATTTCCCATAGCCGGGATCGACAATCTTTTTATCCCTTATTCGAATCCCTCCCTGATCGGCACCGGTAATGCAAATGGGCTCAGCCTGGTGCATCTGGCCGATGATGAACAATTTGTAAAACGCTATTGGCTGATGCTAAATTCTGATCTTGTTTCTTATGTGTATGAGCGAGATCATGGCAAGAATTATCATATGTTTGGCACTGGCTTTGAGCTGCTTCCCGCCCACATCCTTCCCAATCTCTATGTGGGAACAAACTTCAGATTCCTGGAAGAAGATGGAGAAAACGGCACTTTTCGTTCCGGCGTAACATACCGTCCCCGGGATTTTAGCTCGCTTGCCTTCACTCTGGAAAATCCCTTGAAAGGCAAACCCTTTTATAGAGGTGGAGTGGCTCTGCGCCCCTTTGCCTTTACGGACAAGGTCAAGGATTACCGGCTGGAGCTTTCTGCCGACGTCAATTATTCCTATGTTTTCGGTGAAGATTATGAGATCAAGAAGCCTATCCTGGGTATCAATACCCAACTTTTGGATGGACTCAAGCTCGGTGCTACCTACAATCTGGAAGAAGAAACTGCGCTGCTGTCTTTTAGTCTGAGTGCTGCCCAATTTGAAACAGGCACTATGGTTAGAGCCAAAAAAGACGACAATTACGCCTATGCCTATGCTCATATCAGCGATCTGGCTTACAAGCCTTTCCTGGGCCTGAAACAAAACAAATGGTACACCATGCCCTCAAAAGCTAAAGTAGTGAGCTACAAGGCGCCCAAATACAAGATCGGCCCCATCAAGATCTTTGATAGCAATACCCGCAGCATAGAGGAGATCACCGCCCGGCTGAATAAGGCCAAGGCCGATCCGCAGGTAGAAGGCATACTTTTGATCAATCCCTCCTTCAGCACTTCTTTTGGCTTGCAACAGGAATTGGTCACTGCCTTCAAGGATTTTAAAAGCAGTGGTAAAAAGATAAGCGCATACTACGATAATATCTCCAATGGCAGCTATATCTTCGCTTCCGCCATTGCAGACAAAATATACCTGAATCCCATGGGCGGCGTCGATCTCCGCGGTATTTCCATCACCAGCCCTTATCTGAAAGATATGCTGAACAGCCTGGGCATCGAACCCATCAATTTCCGCAGTCACAAGTACAAAAGCGCCGGTAATATGTTCAGTGAAAATGAGATGACTGCAGCCGAACGGGAAGTGTATGACTCTTTGCTGCAAAGCATCTTTGATCAAATGCTTGTCCAGATCAATGAAGGCCGTCAGGGCAAACTGCGCAAAGACCTGCAGAACATTATCGATGAAGGGCCTTATATGATAGCCCAATCCGCCTTTGATCTGGGTCTGGTAGATGAGATCATCTATCAGGATGAATTGCATCAGAAGCTGAAGGAAGATTTTGGCTTTGGCGCTCGCAGATCATCTCTGACCGATTACCGCTCTTACGATTGGTCTCATCCCAAAGAATCCTGCATTGCTGTGATCTATGCCAGCGGGAACATCGTGATGGGCAAAGGCACTCCCGGACAAAAGATCGCCCATGAAACCACCGTAGATATCATCCGCAAAGCCCGTAAAAACTCCATGTATAAAGGCATTATCCTGCGTGTGGATAGCGGTGGAGGCAGCGCTCAGGCCTCGGATATCATCCTGCGTGAGCTACAACTGGCCAAAACTGAAAACAAGCTGCCCGTGGTGGTCTCTATGGCCGGAACCGCTGCCAGTGGCGGATATTACATCGCTGCCAATGCAGATCGCATTATCGCGAATCCTGCCACCCTCACCGGCTCTATCGGAGTGATCGGCCTCGCCTTCAATGCCAAAGAGATGTTCAGGAAAATCAAGGTAAACTGGAGCACAGTCAAGAAGGGTGAACGCTCTGATCTTGGCGCTTTACACCGTAGCTGGACAGAAGATGAAAAACAGATAATGGTTGATCTTATCGAACATACCTATGACGATTTTGTGAACAAAGTAGCTAACGGACGTGAAAACCTCAGCGTGGAAGAAGTAAACGCCATCGCCCAGGGCAGAGTCTGGACCGGTGCACAAGCTAAAGCAAATGGTTTGGTAGATGATCTGGGCGGCCTGGATCTTGCAAAGCAGCATATACGCGAACTTGCCGGCATCAAAGGAGAGCTACGTTTGGTGGATGCCACTACTTCGAATGATGGTTTTATCGTGACAATCGACACGAAAAATATGATGAAGCTGGGCTCCTGGCAAGCCATCAGCGACTTAAGTGATGAATATCTGAAACTGTATGAGATCTGGAAGGATTATGAAAATGACAATATGCTCATGATCAGTCCTCTGCAAATAGAAAACCTGGAATTTTAGTAAACAAAGCAAAGGGGGTGGATACTCTCCCACCCCCTTTATATTACTTATATAAATCTTACGGATTTTTCGCTAACTGGCTCCACTGTTTCAGAAGGTCATTGCGTTCTTTTTCCAATTCGATCTTTACAGTAGCCCAGTCCGAATAATGGTAATTGCGGGTAATCTTCATAGACTCGTGTTTATCCAATCTGATAGTAAAACCAAGCTTACTCTCGGATATGCTGTCCTTATCCAAGCCCAAATCCCGAATGCTCGATACGCTCAATATTCGCTCAAGATCGACTTCGCTACCATCCTTAAAAACATAAATCATTTTCAGGCTCCTAGTTTTTATTAGGCCTTCAAACTATACTTAGTCTCAAACTTTAGATCAAAATCCAACTTTAATCCTCCGATTGTTTGAGAATATCTTGCTGACCACACTTTTCATTCTCTCGAAAATCGAGGTCTTAATACAATATTGAGCACCTTCGTTTTAACGTCAAGTGTTTTTTTTAGAATTGACTGTATAGCTCATATTTTATGCAGACATGAAGCTATTTTATTGTAGAGTAGAGATAAAGGCAGCTTGCATTTTTGCAATCTAATTTACCATAGACTTATTGAGGTTTTCAGTTTTTTTAGCCGAGCATCACCATGAGTTTAATTGAGATACCCTGATCTTACTTTGGGCAAAATCGCTGTTTTCATGTAAAAAGCACATTTCTTTCTCTTTTTCCGAACTTGCTGCTAACTGAGTTTTAACTCGAGATGACTCGAATCTTCGAGTGAACTCGAGTTAAAACTGCGTTAAAATCAAAAGGAAGGCAAGGGCTCCAGCTAAGAAATCCAGGCCAAAGTCTGATATAGATAATGAAGAATAAATAGCGGTAAAGCACATGGATATCAATAGCAATGGATACTTTGTTTGCAAGCTTGGGCTATGAATATTTGAAAAATTTCTTGACAAAAAAGCACTGCGAAAATCTACTGCCTTTTAATGCGTGGCGAGGTAGCTCAGCCGGTAGAGCAGAGGCCTGAAAAGCCTTGTGTCCCCAGTTCAATTCTGGGTCTCGCCACCATGTTTATCTCAAATAATCCTCCCTGAAAGACTTACACCTCTTATCATTCAATTCATTTTGAATTAACGAAAAATTATCCTTTACACGAATTGCATTTCAATAAAACTGGCATTCATTGTGTTCATTGAACTGCAATAGATTCTCTAAGATTATTATTTAAGAGGTGGAAAATGGCGAAAGTCCTTGTAATAGAAGATGAAGACAGCTTCCGGAATGTATTGGTTAAGATGCTTTCTAAGGCGGGGTTTGAAGTGCGGCAAGCCGGGGATGGTAATCAGGCATTGGAGATCTGCGCAAAATTTATGCCTGATCTGGTGCTTACAGACATCATCATGCCAGATAAAGAGGGATTGGAGACCATCCAGGAGCTTTTAGAGATAAATCCCAGTCTCAAAATAGTAGCCATGAGTGGTGGAGGCAGATATGGGCCCAACAGCTATCTTCCTCTGGCAGAAAAATTAGGCGCCAGAGCTACCTTACAAAAGCCCTTTATGCGTGAGGATTTGATCAATACCATCAATTCTGTGTTGACGAACGATTAAAAAAAGTTTAGAATGCTAAAAGCGCTCAAAAATATCATTTAGCTGAGCGCAGACCTGCCCTTCGCTATATAGCTTTACGCACTGGCTACGGATTTGAACAGGATCGAAATCTGAGCTCCGAGAATGGTATTCCAGGATAGCTTTGGCCAGAGCGCCGGCATTTTGGGGTTCGCAGAGAATACCGGTCTGGGCAGTAACGATATCTTTGGGGCCGCCGCAAGAGGTCGCTACAGCAGGCACCCCGCAGCTCATGGCCTCGATGAGCACCATGCTAAAGCTCTCTATCCGCGAAGGCATCACATACAGATCACAGCTCTGATATTCTTTGAGCGCTTGCAGCGGCTTTAGTGTCCCCGGAAAGCGGATTGGAAGCCGTGCAGCTTTTTGCATTATCTGCCTTTGCAAAGCCCCTTCTCCTGCCCACACCATCTCAAAATCAAGATTCCTGCGTGCGAGTATATGCAGGGCTTTTAGCAGTTCCAAAGTTCCCTTGGCCGCAGTAAAGGCAGACATGGAAAAGAGTCTGAGGCTCTGCGCCGGGCTTTTGTGCTTCGCTGGAACAAAGAAATCCGTGTCCACCATATTGGGGATAATATCGGCTGTTATGCCGGTATGTTCCAGAATCTGGCTTTGCAGAAAAGAGCTGATTGCTATCACCTTGTTTGCCTTTTGGATCGGCTCCAAAATCAGAGGGGAAAGTCTGCCTCCCTTCAGAAACTGCGGAAAAGGGAATGGGCCGCTATGCTCGGCGATCAAATAAGGCACTCTCATCTGCCGGGCCAGTCTCATAGCCAGATATCCGGCTGGATAACTGACCAGGGCATAGATCAGGTCCACCTGTAAGTCCAAAGGGAGAGTTAGCCGGTCAAGATTGCCTTTATTGATGTAATTCGTCCAGCTCAGATGCGGAATGGATATCTCCCAAAGCCTTTCTGCAAGCTGCCGGGTTTGGGAGCGGGCAGAGAGGAAAGACCGTAGCTTGCCCGGAATAAGCCCGGGCTGTTTCAGCCTCAGCTGATATTCATTCTGGCCAAAATTGAGCAGATAATAGTCATGCCCGGTATGCTTGGCCAAAGCGCTGGCCTGGTCTATAAAGAACTTCCCCGCCAGGGGGTTTCCGGGATATGGATACCAAGAGGGAATGATGAGTATCTTCATTTTTTCAGCCTTTTCAAAAAGTCCTGCGCAAAATCAAGAGCCAAGTGCAGGTCGTAAGGCAGAATAACCTTAAAGCAGTATGCTATGGCAAAATACAAAAGCATATAGGAAGTTCCGCCTAAGATCATGCGCCAGAAAGAATTCGGTATATGTACTGCTAATAAAGCTACCGCAATAGCCGGAATAATGGCTGCCAGCAGATTCTTGATGAGGCTCCATAGCGGGAAAAGTTTCAGCAGTTTGAAGTCCAACAGCATACGGAGTTGGTACAGATACACCATCGCGATCAACCAGGAAGCTATCACGGTGGCTATAGCAGCCCCCTGCATGCCGTAAATCTTGATCAGAATGAAATTGAGGATGATATTCGTGATTAGCATGATGACGGAATTGATCATCCCCAGACGGGTCTTGCCCATGGCCTGAATGACGAGCCCATAGGTGGCTACTCTGAGTGGCAGGATCAGAAGATAGATTCTGAAATAGATGGCAGCCTCGGCGTAAATATTACCATAGAGAAATACTATAAACTCGGTGGCAAAGATGAAGAACACCGTGGCCAGCGGGAAGATGATGATAGCATTTTTGCGCACCGAGGCACTGTATATCATTGCCATTTTGTCAGGATGCTTGCCAGTCATATTGGGCAGTAAAATGGCATTCACGGAATTGATCAGAATGCCGATCAAAGGAAGCTCCATGGCTCCCAGCGAGAAAACCGCAAATTGCTCCGGAGTGAAAAAGCTGGAGATCATGATTTTATCCATCTGCACGCTGATTACTCCGACGAGAAGTGACAGACCCAAAGGGAAGGTATAATTAAGCTGATCTCTGAGCCCTTGAAAAGCTCCTTTGCCAAAGCTGCCCTGGTATTTTCTCAGCTGAAGGCTAGCCCACAGCCATTGGACAAAAGCAGAGATCACCACTGCCCAAACGATGAGATTGATATCTCTGGTAACCAAGGCCACTCCCAGCACGAATACGAGATCACAGATTACGGAAAAGATGATGAAATGGGCGGATTTCACCGTTTCTTTCAGCCCCAGAATCACAGAATTGTACAGCTGGGTAATGAAGATGAAGATGGGGTAGATGCTATAGATTATTAAAAGGCGAGAAAGGCCTGGATTATTGAAAATGTGGGCTATGAAATGCCGGCTGAAGAAGATGATAACTGCACAAATCAGTGCCAGAATTGAGATAACATTCAAGGTGCGGCTGATCACAGCTTTGATTTCCTGTCTTGTTCCCGCTTTGGGCAGAAAATACAACATACTCTGAGGAAAGCCCAGCATCAAAATGCCGGACAGGGTGCTGTAGATCAGAAAGAGCTGTCGGTATGAGCCCAGATCTGCGGGAGTGAGCAATCTCGCCAGGGCGATCCCGATCAGGGTCTTGATAAAGAATCGGGTAAAATCTGCCAGAGAAAGCAGCCCGGCCTGTTTACTTAAGGTATTCATGGCCGTAGCTTGTTCAGATAAACATCTGTCTGATAGATATCTGTGCCGCTATCCAGGATCAGAGTATATTTGCCATCTGAGATCAGGCCATTATCTTTCAAAAGCCCGTCCCAATAGTCTTCGTTTTCCCCTTTGCAGTAGTAGCGGTAGCGGTGATACACCCGTCGCTGATTCTCATCTTGCAATTCCCAAAGCCAGCGTCCTTCCTGAGGAATATTCAGGTGGATGTAGTACATATCCTGCTCTGCTCTAAAGCTGGCTTCCAGGCTGTGGGGGCCTAAAGTGGCTTTCTGTGTAGCGGGAGTCTGGCTCTGCTCTGCAGATCGGGAAGGTTCCGGGCTAAGGTAGCCGATAGCCGCTCTGCTTAAAAGAGGCTGGCAATCAAGCTCCGGAGCTAAAAAATAGCAAAGATCGCCCAGGTATGATATGGCATTTCCTACTCTTAAGCCTTCATAACTAAACAGCGCAATTCCGGCAAAACCATATTCTCTGATGGCCTGTATGCGTTTGGCTACGTCATCAAGGCAGTAACGCTGATCTGTATAAGTGATCAGACTTCTGCCCTGGATGTCCCAGGCTCTGATGCCTACCACTATGGAGGCGGGATCACAGTGCCGGCTCATCTGCTGCATTTGGCTCACAAAGATATCATAATTCTGCTGATAAGCCATGGGATAAGCTCGGTCTATAAGGCCTTGTTGCAGCCAGCTGTACCAATCCTGGGCGTATGAATTTCTGGCATCATAGATATCCGCAATGACCGCTGCGCTCAGCATGATCTGTGGATTTATGCTCTTGATACGATCCCGACATTTTGTAACAAATTCTGTAACCTGAAGCATGCGCCATTGGTTCCAGGAAAGTCCCTTGCCTTCAGATGCATAACGTTGTTTGGATATGGGATGATAGCCCCAGGCGGTATCAGGATAGCGCACATAATCCAGATGAAAGCCGTCCAGAGCAGGATATCCGGATACTATATCGCTAAAGATATCCAGCAGGTAATCTTGCACCGCCGGGATGCCGGGATCGATATAGTAGCCAAATTGCTTGCTGGAGCGCATCCTCTGGGCTTGTTCATTGTAGGTAATCCATTCCGGATGATGTTTGTAAATGTGGTTTCCCAGTACGAGTTTAGGATCTAGTGGGGTGGCGTTAAATACTATTACCCAGGCTTGCACCTTGATCTGATGCGCACTGGCTCTGTCTATTGCGTAGGCCAGAGGGTCAAAGCCGTCATCAGTCAGGATGTAGCTGCGCGGCTCGGGATTCGCAAAATCTGTATTCAAGCGGTTCGGAGTATAAAGCGCATCTGCACGATAGCGAACCTCTAGCATGATCTCATTTTGATGGGCATATACCGCATCTGCTATCATTTGGTCTATTGCCTGCGGGCTCTGGATATTCCAGGGCAGAACCCAGAGGGAGCGCACTTCTGCACTCAGGCAAAGCAGCAAGCTCAAGGCAGCAAAGGTGAGCAGTATTCTTTTCATTTTATCTCTTTTACCTCTACTTCAGCTTCGCCATCGCCCAGCTTTACAGCCAGATTGTCACCAGGGTCTATATCTTTGATGCTACGCATGATTTTGCCATCTTTGATTACCAGTGCCCAGCCTTTTTTGTGCAAATAATCAGGGGATATCATTTCCAGGTGTTGCTGCCTGAGAGCCAGAAGATTGGCCAGCTTTTCCAGATTGCGACTGCTATGAATCTCCAGGTGCTCCTGCGCCCGATCCAGTCTATCCTGATAGCGTTGTAGTCGAAGTTCAGAGAATCTTTGCAAAGAGACGAGAAAGCTCTGCTTGCTGCGTTCAAAAGAGATTTGCGGCTCACGTATAAGATGCTTCACATTATCCAGAGCCATGGTAGCCATGTCAAAGCGCTGCTGATATCTCTGCCACAAGCGCTCGGGGTGATATCCGGCGAATTTCATGGCCTGCTCGCTGAGCTGATGCTTGCATATACCTATGGTATGGGATGCCGTCAAATGTAATCTCTCTGCCAGAGAGTGGATGTAATGCAGCAGGTCTTCACGGCTGGGAACAGCTATTTCCGCCGCAGCAGAGGGAGTGGGAGCACGCAGGTCTGCCACAAAATCGCTGATGGTAAAGTCTATCTCATGTCCTATAGCGGAGATCACCGGAATAGTGGATTTGGAGATTGCCCGGGCCAGATTCTCGTCATTAAAGCAGAAAAGGTCTTCTTGCGAACCTCCGCCACGGGTGAGGATGATGATATCCACGGGGAATTTTTCATTGAAGTATTGGATGCCCCGGATCAAGCTCTGGGGAGCTTTCAAGCCTTGCATTAGGGCAGGATATACCCAGGCCTCTATCGGGAAACGGCGGGAGAGTACATTGGTGATATCCTGCAAAGCGGCACCGGTGGGGGAGGTGATAATGCCTATCTTTTGTGGATATCTGGGCAAAGCTTGCTTGCGGGATTCATCAAAAAGACCTTCGGCCTGGAGCTTTTTCTTCAGGGCATCGAACTTGGCCTGCATCTCTCCCAATCCGGCGGGTCGCA
This sequence comes from Candidatus Cloacimonadota bacterium, assembly GCA_023230795.1. Classification (GTDB taxonomy): domain Bacteria; phylum Cloacimonadota; class Cloacimonadia; order Cloacimonadales; family Cloacimonadaceae; genus UBA5456. The sequence goes on along the minus strand of JALNWR010000035.1, from coordinate 550 downwards.
TATTGCTAACATTCAGGTTATAGCTACCGCCTTTTTCATAGAGCGTAATCTGGCCGTAGCAAACTACCTTCTGGCCATCTTTCGGCTGAAAATCCAGGCGATAATTCTGATTTCGGAAAAAGGTGCAGCGCAGGGTGGAAAATTCATCCTTGAGATTAAAATACATGTGGCCGGAGCTGTGATGTACAAAGTTTGAGACCTCCCCACCCACATAAAGCGGCTCAATAGAGCTCTCTATCACTTGCCGTAAGTGGCGGGTGATTTCAAACACGCTGAAAACTATTAGATTATCCATATCAGTGCAGTAAATGCCTGAGCGTGTTTTTTGTCAATAATCTTACTGCAGGCATTCCCCCATTTTACGAGAGTCTGATTATGGACTGGTCGGTGTTTGCTATCTGAAATGCCGTCCCTACAGGACTCTATGACCTTGTGTAGCTGCAGGTTGCTATCTAAAATGCCGTCCCGTTGGGACTCGGATTGGAAGGACATTAATGCTGGAATCATGAATCTTAACTGCCAAAAGTATAAACTGAAATACATAGGCATA
>JALNWR010000034.1 GCA_023230795.1 Candidatus Cloacimonadota bacterium | reverse complement strand
TTTCTGTATAATGACCAGCTTATTTCCAACGATTTGTCTTGCATGAGTATAGTGGGGGATTCTGACTTAAGGACAGGAACTGAATATGCCTTTGTGGCATCAATCCGCAATAATGGCTTGGCAGCACAGAGCGATTATCTCATCAAACTCATGCAAGAAGGTGATGTGGAGCTCGGTAGCATGGCTGGGAATACTATCGCTTTCTCGGAAGTACAAACTTATACCTTCCACTTTACTCCCATCACGGTCGGTTCTACCTATCTGTATTGCAAAGTGGTAATGATCGGGGATGAAGTGCCGGACAATGACAAATCTGCGCATCTCCCTATTATGGTATGGGAAGCAGGAACCGAAGCGGTCACCATCGGAATGGGCAATTTCGGGGAACGATTGCCGATGAACTTCTATTATCAAAATTCCCTTTTCGAATGCTTATTCTATCCGGACGAGCTGAATATGGTATCTGGCAGTATTAGTGGTCTCGTGTTCTATAACAATTTTGCCATGGATATTAACATCCCCAAGGCCACCAAGGTCTGGCTGGGAAACACCACTCAAGCGGGTCTAACCGGCGGGTGGATCCCATCCACAGAGCTCACGCTGGTCTTTGATGGAGAGTTAGATTTCCCCTTAGGCCAAAATGAGATCGAGATCGTCTTTGAGCTGCCGTTTATTTATTATGGAGCTTCTTTGGTAATGATGGTGCAACGTCCCTGGGATTCTGTCCGGTACCTTACTCACGATGTTTTCGCCTGTCAAGCTTTGGGCAATGTGCGCTCACTCGCAGAGAAAAGCTCCGACACTGTCCTGGATCCCGCTGCTCCTCCTACAAACACCATAGTATCGGGCTTGTTTCCCAAAACTACTTTCTATGTACTGGAAGCCGGGACGGGAAGTTTAAACGGCTTGGTAAGCACAGGCGGAAATCCTGTGGAAGGCGTGGCTGTCTCAGTGGCAAACACAAATCTGACTACCCTCACCGATGCTACCGGCCATTACAGCTTCCCATATATTACTGAAGGGATACATATCATCAGCGCTGCCAAACATGGCTATACCATAGCTGACCAAAGTATTACCATTACGGCGGGGCAAACCCACACTTCCGACATTGCGCTTGATCCTCTTCCCCAAGTATCGGTATCCGGAAGAATCTTGGGCAGCGATGATCTTACGGCAGGGATCGCTGAAGCCCTGATATCTTTACGTGGTTATGAAACTTATACCGCCACCACGAACCCCGAGGGCTACTTTTCCCTAACCGGTGTTTTCGGTAATCAAGACTACCATTATGTTATTAAAAGTACTGGCTATCAGCTTACTACCGGGTTAGCTGCGGTGCATGAAACGGATATAAACTTGGGAGATATCATCATTAATGAAATCGCCAATTCACCGCGTAACGTAGTAGCCCTTGAAAACACTTCCTTCAGCCAGGTGGACCTCAGTTGGGAAGCACCCGCAGCTGTGCAGAACATCACCGAAGATTTTGAGGGAGCTATATTCCCACCTTATTTATGGACTCAGGTGATCACCAACACGGGATCGCCCAACCCGTCTGGAGTGCTCCCCACTTGGGGTTCTGTGGGCACCGTGGCCTCCACACCCGATATCGTTCCTCATAGTGGCGAACGCCAGGCTGGTCTTCGGTGGGTCACAAGCCATCAGGATGAATGGCTCAAAACACCCCTGTTCGCGTGCCCTCCCTCTGCCCACCTTACCTTCTGGTCAAATGTCTTCCTGGGCAGCATGAATGGAGATCACTATTATGTGAAGGTTTCTACCGATGATGGTATTTCCTGGATAACCCTTTGGGATGCCAGCGTTCAATCTGGAGGCTGGAACTACTACACATCACCCATCGCCATCGACCTCTCGGCATATGCCGGAATGCAAATCACTATCGCGTGGAATGCGCGTGATTCTTATCTAAACAATGGTCTTTGGTATTCATGGTTCATAGATGACATCAATATTAACGGTCCTGAGGGGACTTTGAGCTTTCCCGCTGCGATGCTCAGCGCTCAAGGCAATTCCCCCGCCTCAGATAACGCGGCATATACACTTGATGCCGGCGCTACCTTGAGTCTGTCCCGTAGCCATAATGATATACGGCCAGAACCTTTTAGCCGGATAGAGAGTACTGATGCCGGCGATCGGATGATGCTGGGCTACAAAGTCTGGCGCTTTCCGGCTATCCATCAATACAATCCGGACAATTGGGTTTTACTTACTCCCCAGCCTGTTACAGCGGAAAACTATAGCGATACAGCTTGGGAACCTTTACCAGCCGGTCTTTACAAATATGCCGTCCGGTCTGTATTCAGCAACGATGTGCAGTCCAATGCGACATTCTCAGAGGAAGTGCCCAAAGGCATGTCTGGCACGCTTGCCGGTACGATCACAGAATTGGGCACCAGCCTTCCCCTGGCTGGGGTCAAAGTTTCGGCGGGCAGATACCATGGGATTACCGATGCAAACGGCTTGTACAGCTTCAGCGTCTTTCAAGGCGTCTATACCATTACTGCGACCAGACCCGGCTATCGCCCCGGCTTCCATGTGGAAGTCATCATCCCTACTTCAGAAACCATTACGCAGAATTTTGTGCTTGAAAACATCATTTTACCCGCAGGCGCAGTGCAGGCGGCAGTAGAAGATTCACACATAAACGTAAACTGGCTGGCTCCCGGAACCTTTGGTGGAGATTGGATTCATTATGATTCCGGTGTGCAGGTGAATAGCATAGGCACAGGAGGGGCTGCAAATTTTGATGTAGCCATACGTTTCCCAGCCTCTGTGCTGGCTCAATATGCGGGCATGAGCCTGCATACTCTCAAAGTATGGCCGACTCAGGCGGGCGATTTCTCCGTTAAAGTATGGACTGGCGGTGATGCTTCCGCTCCTGGAAATCTGATTGTCAATCAAGCCTTTACCCCTAATCTAACTTCCTACACCACAGTACACCTGAACAGCCCGGTATCCATTAGCGGGATTGAAGAATTGTGGTTTGGCTACAATTGTAATGTAAGCTCCGGATTCCCTGTCGGATGTGATGCTGGTCCCCAAGTGGAAGGTTTTAGCAACATGATCCAATTCGGTGGCAATTGGTCTACCATAGCCCAAATAAACGATGCTATTACTTACAATTGGAATATCCAGGGTTTCGTGGGATATTCTACTCCAGATCGCAAGGAACGGCTTTATCCATTAGATGCTCAGCTTCTAAAAACTGCCAAAAGTGATAGCCGCGCCCTTTCCGGATACAAGGTATGGCGGCTCTTGCAAGATCAGGAATCAGATGAAGCTGCCTGGACCAGCCTTACTCCTGAACCCACTTTTGAAACCACTATTCAAGATAGTGAGTGGAGTGAGCTCCAGGAAGGGGCCTACAAATGGTCTGTGAAAGCAGTTTATGCAGACGGGGTAATGTCCAATGCAGCTTTCTCAAACCTCCAAACCAAGATCGATGAAGAAGGTATCCTCTCAGGTGTGGTGCAAAATTCGGATAGCGAAGGGATTGCCGGTGCCACCGTCATCGCTGGGAACTTCTACACACTCACAAACGATCGCGGAGCATACAGCATGCCGGTACTCGTTGGTGATTATCGTGTTACGGTGTATGCCGTCGGATTTGAAACGGCAACGCAAGAGGGAGTTATCGTTAGCAATTCTGCTACAACCACGCTGGACTTTACGCTTGTGGCTTCCGCCTGGGTTTTTGCCGATAGCTTCGAAACCTATGAAGATTTTGATCTGGCCTTTATGCCCTGGATTCTTGTGGATGAGGATGAAAGCGCTACAAAAGCATTGATAAACACTTCCTGGCCGAATTCTGAGGCGCCGCAAGCCTTCATTATCTTCAATCCTGCTGCTACTCTGCCCCCCTCTACCGGCATCATGGCACATGAGGGCATCAAATTTGCCGCATGTATGGCCGCCTCCACAGCTCCCAATGATGATTGGATGATTAGTCCTCTCATTAATGTGCAGAATGAGAGCGAATTGCGATTCTGGGCAAGATCATTATCCGAGGACTACGGTCTTGAAAGATTCAAGGTCGGGGTATCAAATACCGGGGTTGCACCCGAAAACTTCAGCTACCTCAGCGGAACAAGCTACCTCCAGGCCACCACCACCTGGACCGAATATAGCTTTGATCTTTCGGCCTATGCCAATCAGCAGATTCGCTTTGGGATTCAATGTGTATCCCATGACGCCTTGATGCTCATGATCGATGATGTGCGCATAGTAGCTCCCATAGCATCTTCTGACGCTACAGCCGCCCCCCTGATCACCAATCTGGGTAGCAATTATCCCAATCCCTTTAACCCTGCAACCACCATCGGCTACAGCGTTGCAGAAAGAAGCCCTGTGAATATCAGCATCTACAACCTCAAAGGGCAATTGATCAAAGCACTCGTAAATGAAGAAAAGAGCGCTGGTCATCACAACGTAAGATGGGATGGTACCGATAGCAATGGTTATCAAGTTTCCAGTGGCGTCTATTTTTACAAGATGTCCGCCGGCAGATACACAAGCCTAAAAAAGATGATCATGATGAAATAATATCAAAAGTTATGGCCTGTCTTAAGCTCAATGCCATATAGAGCTTTACATGAAAACTGATTTTGGAGTTTACATGGAAGATGGTTTTTGGAGTTCAAACGCCTTAGAGTGTTACACATTTACTATCAATTACTTAGGCGTTTGGACTTCATTTTTATTGAATCCTTAAGCTTGACAGCTTTCAATTAAGTTCATTTTCAGGTTTTCATTCCCGGTGGAGAAAGTCGGCTTTCAGTTTAGTTCAAAGAATCTTCCCTCATTATCGATGACAAAACTGGTGATAAATCCCGGTGGCCAAAACCGCATCCACCCCCAGCCCGCCTGAAGTCCAAAGCGCTTTTAAAGCAAGAGAATATGTGAAAACACCTCTCAGCGCTTTGAACTCCAGATGGCAGCCAAGCTCGAAGCCGGCTTGTCTTCAAAGAATCAGCTTTCATTATCGGTGGCGAGAGCTGGCTCTCAGTTTAGTTCAGATAACATCCAACCCCAGCACAATAGCCTGAGTTTGGGACGCCATTTCAGATAGCAACCAACACCCCCCCAATAGCCTGAGTCAAACGGGACGCTATTTCAGATAGCAATCGACTGCTACACAATGATCTGAGTCCCATCAGGACGGCATTTCAGATAGCAATCGACAGCTACACAATGATCTGAGTCCCATCAGGACGCTATTTCAGATAGCAAACGATGGCTGCACAATGATCTGAGTCCCATTGTTACTCATTTCAGATAGCAAATCCCACCCAGTCCATTATTTAGCCTTTATAAAAAGTGGGGAATGCGCCCCCACTACATCTCCGCCGTATAATCCTCCCAACCCTTCACCTTGGGCAAAAGCCCCGCATCGATCGCCGCCACCAGGCTCCGGCAAGGCAGATCCGCGAGCTGTTCCCGCTCGATCCCCGCCAGATCCACCTTGTAGATCCGGTGCATATTCCACATCATCTTGCTATACAGATAATTCCAGCTCAGAATATTCTTCTCCAGATTCGCCCTCAGCGCGTTGTATTTGGGCAGATAGGCTTTGATATCATCCTTGAAAGCAGCCGAGGGCGCCAGCGCGAATATCCGTTTTTGAATCCCTGCAAAGATGCTCTGCCCCTGGTGCCTCCCTCCGTGAGGGGCGCGGCGCAGAAGATATTTGCGCATCTTGGGGCTGTAGTAAATCACGCTGCCATCCGCCATTCCGGTATAACCCGCGATCAAGTTTTTGAATTTTACTTGCATTGTTTCTCCTTAAAGGTGCCGGTTTTTGTCTCCGGCAAAATCTCCCTCGCCGGAATCATCAGCACCTATCTTATATATGGGAACACGCAGTGGACACTTTTGCCTTTAACTTGATTTTAACATGGTTTGGACTCGAGTTGACTTGAGATTTCGGGTCAACTCGAGTCTAAAACATGTTAAAGACGTAATAAAGGGAAAGGCGGGGAATGTGGGGGAAGATATGACGTGCGGGGAATGGCAGGGCATGTGGGGAATGGCAGGGCATGTGGAGAATAGCATGGTATGCAAAAAAAGATATGGCGTGTAAAAAAACCGCTAATCGTCCTTAAAAGACTTTAGGTGGCGGTTTTAACCGCCACTCCGCGGGGTTGCCGGGGCAACTGTAGCGCAGGATGGCGATCCTGTGAAACGTGTAATTCAGGATGCCAACCCTGCTAAACGTGTAAATACTTATACCGATCCCGCGTGGCGTTTACATGAAAGCTGAATGGAGTTCAAACGCCTTAGGATGTTACGCATTTACTATCAATTATTTAGGCGTTAGGACTTCAAAGAATCAGCTTTCATTCCCGGTGGCGAAAGCTTGCTTTTAGCTGGCTCAAAGATAGGATAAATATGCTGCTTCTCCGCCTCCACCTACTCCGGTTATTTTTATAATCAGATAAAGTTCTTGACTCCCACACCCATATTTATGTAATTGTTTTTTATGCTAATTGTATCGTTAAAATGAGTAAGATTATCTTGCCTGATCTACGGTTAAACGTAAACAGGGCAATAAGTTTGGGAGATGTCGCTAATGATAGCATTTGATAGCAAAACAGCAAGATCGGTATTGGCACAGGACGGCTTGTGCAAGGATACTTTGATGCAAGTAGAATACCTATATGGGAGCGCAGACAATGAGTAATTTCATCACCAATACCGGATCTGCCCAGCTCAAAACCCGGCTTTCAACCCTGATCAAAGAAAGCCTGGAATTGAAGTTTTTGGTTGGATTCTTTTATTTCTCCGGGATTGCGGAATTGATCGAGAGCCTAAAAGCAAATCCGGAACTTACGCTCAAGATACTGGTGGGGCTGAATGTGGACGCTCAAAACTACGGTTTGGTGGAGTATGCCGAGAAAGCCGGCAAAAACCGCATAGAGAGGATAGAGGATTATCATGAATCTGTGCTCAAGGCTCTGAACAGCGATGCCTTTGACAATGAGACTTTCTACAGCCAGGCGCACTTTATATTAGATCAAATCATCTCCGGCAGGATCATCATCCGCAAGACCTCCAAGCCAAACCATGCCAAGCTCTATCTCTTCAAGCTCAAGGAGCAGCAGGTGGTGCGCAGCGGTCTCTTCATCACCGGTAGCAGCAATCTCAGTAAAGCCGGGCTTAGCGATCGGGAAGAATTCAATGTGGAAATCTCGGATTACGGCTTTGCCGAAGCCCAGAAATACTTTGATGAGCTTTGGAACTCGGCCATACCCATTACCGAGACCGATATTGAAAAGGCCAGACTTTTGGATAACGTCAGAGAGAAAACCCTGTTAAAATCCATCCATCCCTTTGACGCCTATATGTTTGTGGTCAAAACCTGGCTGGATAGTTTTTACAAGCACGAATCCAGCCGATTCATCAAGCTGTTGCTAAAGAAAAAGGGCTACAAAGACTACAAATATCAGATCGATGCGGTAACGCAGGCCATGTCTATCGTCGAAGAGAATGGGGGTGTCATCCTGGCTGATGTGGTGGGCTTGGGCAAGTCCATCATCGCCTCTCTGATAGCCCGCAAACTGGAAAAACGGGGCATAATAATCTGTCCTCCCGGATTGATCGGAGACGACACCGCAAGCTCCGGCTGGAAAAAGTATAAAGAAGATTTTGAGCTTTACGATTGGGAAGTTCGCTCCGGTGGTGATCTGGACGGCATCATAGAATTTATCGGCAATACAGATGGCATCGAAGCCATCATAGTGGACGAAGCGCATCGATATCGCAATAGCAGCACGGAAAGCTATGAAAAGTTAAAAACCATCTGCCGCGGCAGAAGCGTGATCCTGCTTACCGCCACCCCTTTCAACAACAGCCCTGCCGATATCCTCTCCCTGCTCAGCCTGTTTATTGTCCCCAAAAAATCCAATATCACCCTCAGCAACAACCTCGTGGACCTCTTCCGCTTTTACAACAGGATATTCAAAGACCTGGCCTATATCCTTAAAAACTGGCAATCCAAAGACCCTGCCAAACGAGAGGAAGCCAGAAAGAAATACCAGGCTATGTTTGGAGAAACTGAGATCAAGATCGCCAAGGTCATCGCCAGGTCCTCCCTGCTCTCCAAGCAGATCAGAGAAGTAATCGAGCCAGTCACTATCCGCAGAAACAGGCTTGATCTGATGAACGACCCTGACTATCGGGATGAGGTGAAAGATCTCTCCAGAATAGATGATCCCAAAGAATGGTATTACGAACTTACAAAGGAGCAATCCGCCTTTTATGACCGGGTGATAGAGGAGTATTTTACAGATAATCAGGACATCGCAGAGCGTTTCAAAGGCCCCATCTACAAGCCCTACCGCTATGAGGGAGATGAAACTTCAGAGACCAAGCTCAGCCGGCAAGAACAGGCCGATCGCCTCAGCCAGGACAACCTCTATGATATCATCAGACGGCAATTGGTAAAACGTTTTGAAAGCTCCTTCGGCGCCTTTCGCCAAAGCATAGTAAATGCCCGTGATTCTTACCAAAAGATTCTGGGGTTTATTGAAGACTCAAACGGTCGTTATGTGCTGAACCGCAAGCTGATCAACAAGGCCGAATCCGAAGATGCAGACGGTATTGATGAGCTCCTCAGCCAGTTTGCCGAAGAAAACAAGGATAAAGACGGCAAGAAAGATCGGATTTACCATGTGTATAAGTTCCGGTTCAAAGAGCAGTTCTTTGCAGACATAGCATCCGACATCTGCCTCTTTAACAAAATGATCGCTGAGATCGATACCCTGGATCTGGTAAATAACGATCCCAAACGCCTTGCCTTATTGCAAAATGTAGAGCTCGCCTTGAAGCATACCCCCAAAAAGCGTGAACCCAAGCCCAAGATTATCATCTTCTCCGAATATGCCGATACGGTTCGATATCTGGAATCCGCTTTGTTAGAGCAATTTCCGCACAGAGTTCTGGTAATCACCGGCGGTGTATCAAAGCGCCATCTGAACGAGGTTAATACAAATTTTGATGCTGCCTACTCCAAAGCCAAACAAAAGGACGACTATGATATTCTGCTCACTACAGATAAGCTCTCGGAAGGTTATAACCTGAACCGGGCTGCCATGGTGATCAATTATGACATTCCCTGGAATCCGGTGCGGGTAATTCAGCGCGTAGGGCGGATCAATCGTATCAGCAAAAAGGTCTTTGATACCCTCTATATCGTCAATTTCTTCCCCACCGAACAAGGTGCGGATATAGTAAAAAGCAGAGAAATCGCCTCGCATAAGATGTTCATGATTCACCAAACTCTGGGCGAAGATGCCCGCATCTTTGATGCCGAGGAAGAGCCCAGCCCCGCCAAACTCTTTGCCAAAGTGCAGACCAATCCCTACGAGCTGGAACGAGAAAGCCTCTATACCCGGCTGAAAAACCAGATGCGCCAATGGGAAGAGCAATATCCGGATAGAGTAAAAGCCCTGGATGAGCTGCCCATCCGCATCAAGACCGCCAAAGCCTTCAGTGCGGATTCTATGGTCATGTTCATTCGCAAAGGCAAGCTGTTTAGCGTGAGCCAGGACTTCATGGATGAAAATCAGCAACTCATCCCCCTGCCTATAGAAGAAGCTCTGCACAGGATAGAATGCAGCCCGGATACCGCTCATTTGCCCCTCAGTAAGACATTTTGGACTAATTATACCCTGCTCAAAGAGGAGGCCGAAAAGTTCAGCTTCAAACAGTCCCAACAGAGTAACTCCATAAAAGCCTTCAACTTCCTGTCCTACCTTTTGAGCTCTGATATATCTGAACTGCTGCCCTGGCGCAAATTTCTGATCATGCTCCGCGAAGATATCAAAGATTACGGAACTCTGCCGGAGTACACCCTAAAGCGCATTTGCGACTGGGAAAACGGCGGTAAGACAGACTATCGGCAAATCGCCAGGGAATTGCAAAAGCTCAGCAAGGCCCTGGGTAAGAACTACCTGAACAAAGTAAAAGATAGCCTCAAAGCCTATGAACAGCAGGTGATCGTGGCGATAGAGAATCAGAAATGGAAATAAATAGCAAGATCGTAAGCCCTGGCAATTTCTCTGAAGAGAATTGGATTTCTTACTTCGATAATTCATCCGATATTTTTACGGAAAAGCGTGAGAAAACGCCAAAATACAAGGATAGCGATTTCTCTGATCTTACCACACTTGGCAAACTCGACTTTGAGGATGGCAGTACCTGTGCTATATTCCTGATCAAATCTGAGCGGCCCCTATCGGAGCGAGCTTCCAGAAGGAAACAATTTGACAAAGCTACCCAGATCATCAAACAGGAATACACGGAGTCCGGTCTTTTCGTCTTTTACGATGAGCGTCACCACTTCCGCTACAGCTTGGTCTATCCGGTCTATAAGGGCACAAAACGAGCTTTTAGCAATTACCGCAGACATTCCTTCTACGTGAGCGGCGATCTGCCCAATAAGACCTATGTGCTGCAATTGAACAAATACAAACTAAACAGCATGGCAGATCTGCAAGACATCTTCTCTGTGGACAAGGTGTCAGATTTGTTTTATGAAGAATTTGAGAAGGAAAACACCCGCCTCAAAGCCTGTATCAAAAATAGCTATGATCAAGAGGTAGATGATGAGCTGCTGGGCAACTTTGCCCTGCTCTTTGTGATCAGAATCATTTTTCTGGGCTTTGTGCAAAAGAAGGGCTGGCTGGGAGATAATACAAGCTTCATCAAAGACTATCTCGGCTCTTACGACCCCAGTGTGCATCAGCAAGGCATCTATCAAGATCTGCTCTGTCCCCTCTTTTTCACTGCATTGAACTCGGCCCCCTCCACTAAGAACAAATTTGGCTTTCCAGCCATTGCTGAGCCCTATAAGACAGACTTGGTAAACGCTCCATTTCTGAATGGAGGGCTATTTCGTAAACATGAAAATTACGACCTTGATGCCTTATTCATTACGGACGAAGGCATCAGAGCCTTTGTGGATTTCCTGTTTAGTTTCAATTTCACGCTTGAGGAAAATACCCTGTACGATGAGGAACTGGAGCTCAATCCCGAATTTCTGGGCATCATCTTTGAAAAGCTGATCAATAAAGCCCATGGTGCCATCTATACCCCTCGCCTGGAAGTGGACTTTATGTGCCGCCTCTCCCTGGTAAAATACCTGCAGCAAAATTGCCTGAGCTCCATCGGCCAGGAAGATATCTACAAGCTCTTCTTCCCCGAATATGGAGATGAAAATGATCAAACAGCGGGAGACTTTACAGAAGCTGAGGCAAAAGACCTGCTGGAAAAACTGGAATCCGTGACCGTCTGCGATCCGGCTATCGGCTCCGGCGCCTTTGCGGTGGGCATGCTAAACGTGATCGATGAGATAGAGTGTTCTATCTATAAGCAGTTCTTGCCAAAGGCAAGCATCAGCAGTCCTTATGAACGCAAAAAACGCATTATCTTTCAATCCCTATATGGCGTGGAGGTAAAGCAATGGGCGGTTTGGATCACCCAACTCAGGCTGTGGATTACCCTGCTCATAGAAGCAGAGGATAGCTTCAAACACAGCGAAGAGCCGCTGCTGCCTTCCTTCGATTTTAAGATCAGACAAGGCGATTCCTTGATCCAAATGCTGGGTAACAGTCTCTTCCCAGTATCCGGAGAAGGCATCATCGCCCCGGACCTCAAACGCAAGATTAGCGATCTGGTAAAACTAAAAACAGAATACTATTTCAACAAGTCCCCGCATATGCTGCATGACATCGAACTGAAACACAAGAAACTATACCTCGCCATTCTGGATAAGAAAAAGAAAGACCTGAATCAAAAGCTATCCAGGATGAAGGGGGATGTGACCAGAGAAGTGCAGGCAAGCCTGTTTGAAACAGATATTCAAACCGAGATTGAGCTTGTTAGCAAACAGCAGACACTTCAGATCGAAGAGCTGGAATGCCAAATACGCAAAGTAGATCAAGAAATCAATCAAATCAATATCAAGAATCTACCCTTTGTCTGGAGAATAGATTTCCCGGAAATCTTCATTGAGAAAGGCGGCTTTGATCTTGTGATTGGGAATCCACCTTATGTGGCTCAGGAAGATATTGAAGATCCCCTCGGGAAAATCACAGAAAACAAAAAGTACAAAGAGCTCCTCAAGCAAATGGCAGTCCAGGACTTCCCCCAAGACCTGTCAATATCTGCCATCAGCGGTAAAAGTGACCTATACACCTTTTTCTACATCCGGGGAATTAAGCTACTTAATAAGCAAGGGGTGCTTACCTTTATCTGTTCCAACTCCTGGTTGGATGTGGCTTTTGGCGCCTGGCTGCAAAAATTCCTCCTGGAAAGATGCCAGATCCATTTTTTCATCGACAATCTTGCCAAGCGCGTATTCAGAGGAGCCGGGATCAATACCATCATCTCGCTTGTCGGAGCCCGGCAGAAAATGGTACGAGCAGATGATCTGATCCGCTTCGCGGCCTTTAAACTTCCCTTTGAGAATTCTCTCTATATCGATAATCTGATTATTATAGAAGAATCCAACAAGCGCATAGAATATGAAGATCTGCGCGTAAACCCCGTAGCCCGGGATACGCTATTACAAGAAGGATGGGAGAATAGCAAAGACGATAAGTATCAAGGTTCCAAGTGGGGTGGAATATACATCAAAGCACCTGACATCTATTTCACTATCATGGAAAAAGCAAAGGACAAGCTTGTCAAGCTGGGTGATATAGCGGATGTTAAATTCGGTATAAAGACAGGAGCTGATGAGTTCTTCTATATCCCTAAGTTCAATCCCTTCAACATAGAAAAAGAGTTTCTGAAGCCGGTTATTAAGAGCCCCAGAGAATGCAAATCCATCCTGATCAATCCGGAAGAATTGAAGTTATGGCTCTTTGTTTGTCCCTTTGAAAAACATGAGCTAAAAGGGACCAATGCGCTGAAATACATAGAAAGGGGTGAGACTGCCAAGAAGTACATCAAACAAGGCAAAGACAAAGGAAAGTATATCATTGGGATTCAAAATGTGTCTTCAGTTCAAGGCAGGAAAAATTGGTATGATCTCGGCATCAGAGAGCTACCAAGTTTGATAACTCCTTCCAGCTTTGGCGATAACTTCAAAGTGTATATCAATAACGGGGTCTTAGCCAACAAACGCCTGTATGAGATACATTATTCTGAGGATGCAAATAGACTGGGGTTAATATTGAACTCTTGCCTCTTTTCCTTCTTCATGGAATTGAATGCAAGCACGAGTCTTGGGGAGGGCTTATTAGACAAAACGGTATTAGAGGTAGAATCTACCTATATTCTTGACCCCAAGTATATAGCCCATTATACAGATATTGAATCTCGCATAGATGCCATAAAACACAGAGAAATTCAAAGTATTTTCCAAGAACTTCAAGTTGATCCAGAGTCCGGCTCTTTTATGAATGCCAATCCCTTACCAGATAGAAAGGCTTTGGATGAGATAGTATTTAATGCTTTAGGCTTTACGCAGCAGGAAACCCAGGCTCTCTATGCAGGATTATTGGAGCTTACGGCAAATAGACTGAGAAAGGCCAGGACATTCAGCCCTTAAAATATTAAATGAATACAGAATCAACAATTTGGGACGTGTTTTATGATGAATGTAAAGCTGACGGATATTGGCACTGCTTCTTGTTTATTCCCAAAAATAAAATCGTTTTTCTTGATTCACTTATTCAACAAGCACGAGAATGTTCCAATTATAGGGATCCAATACACTACACAAATATTGGGAGAAAAACAAAAAATGAAGATAGAAGGGTAGTTTTCATAAAAGTCCTTACTGACATTCTTCTCTATATTATTCAGCAACAAAAACTTGATGCTGTGATAAACTGGAACGGGACAACACAAAAAATCAATGCTCCATATGTAGGTGCAAGAGTAGCGATTTTAAGGATGTTAAACAATCATGAAACTCAATCTATTCCACAGAAGTTAATTGAGGCAACATTCCGGATGGCAATCAAGGGTCCTTTGCATTATTTGTTTACCGATGAACATCCTATCATTGATACAATCAATGTTGATTTTTCTACAAGCAGTTTTCAGAATAGTTTTGACGAAAGCAATTTATGGGAAAGAGTAAAGAACGAGCTTAATAAAAACATTACATTTACTCCAAGCTCTTCTATAACTTGTATCAGTAAAAAGGATTACTTACCTGATTGCCCCTTTAGTCAGATCATGCAGTTTGTTGATGTAATCCTCGGTTCATTTCGTACCTGTGTGGTGCAAAATACAGAATTTGTAGCAAGATACTTTGCTTCAGAGCCAATAAGATCATTATTATTAAAGGACTATAAAAATATAGCGAGAATGAAGAATAGCAGATACTATAAAGGATACTCCTTAACAGATGCGCACCTTAATGATCAATGGGTTTTTAAGCCCATAAAAATCGAAAATGACAAAAATCAATATGATATTTTTGAAGATTTTTGATACAGACTTTATGCCATTTCGACTTCTAATGCCTGCCTATTGGCTTGGCATATTATTCTTAACATGCCATGTTAATAATTTTACTTGACAGGATACCCTATGGAGATTAGATTAGCTTCAGCAAAGATAAAGAAGATATGTTCAAGCGAGAAAGAGATGATTAAGGCCGTGGGAGCAGATTGTGCCAAAAAGCTAAAACAAAGGTTGGTGGAATTGGAAGCAGCACCCAATATGACTGACATCCCTGCTCATGCCAGATGCCATCCCTTATTTGGAAAAAGAAAAGGCCAATATGCTGTTTATCTTGTGCATCCTTATCGTTTGATATTTGAACCGGATTGCGATCCGTTGCCTTGCAAGACAGATGGTGGATTGGACCTATCTAAGGTAAACAAGATATTGGTGAAAAGAATTATTGATTATCACTAAAGGAGTGAGTGATGAGTAAAAGGAATACCTACGAATTCAAGCCGGATTATGCGGTGATCCCAGGAGAATCCTTGCTTGAAGCTATACAATATTTAGGAATTACCCAAAAGGAATTTGCACAGAGAATTGACTTAACAGAGCAAAGCCTGAATCGGATTTTGAAAGGCGTCCAGCCCATAACATACGAAACCGCGATAAAACTTGAGCAGGTTACCGGCACAAGCTGTGAATTTTGGACTAATCTGGAAGTCAATTATCAAAAGCAATTGCAGATTCAAAAGCGAATGAAACAGGTGAATGTCTCTGTAGAATGGTTGAAGCAGTTTCCGGTAAAAGAATTATGCAAACGTGGCTATATCAAAATGGCTGATGATCCAGTAAAACAAAAAATTGAGGTCTTGAGCTTTTTCCAAACCAACTCCATAAAATCTTTTAATACCTATGTGATCAGCACAAAAGCAGCTGCACGCGGAACGGCAGCTTTTAAAACAGACCCAATCTCAGCAGTTACATATATTTATATGGGGTTACGTAACGCACAACGCATTCAGACAGAACCTTATAATGAGGCTAAATTCAAGGCAGTACTTCAGCAAGCACGGGCCATGACCCAAGCTTTAACAAAGGATTTTGACCTTGAACTGCAAAGACTATTTGCTTCTGCAGGCGTAGCTTTAGTATATGTTCCGCCTATTAAGAGAGTTCCTTTAAGCGGCGTATGCAAATGGGTGTCTCCGGATAAAGCTATGATTATAATGAATATAAGGGGAAAATCCGAAGACAGGTTTTGGTTTTCACTATTTCATGAAGCTGCTCATATCCTTCTGCATGGCAAGAAGGATATATTTATTTCAGACTCCTCTCCAGATAACGAAGAAGAATTGGAGGCAGATAAGTATGCTGCTGATTTCTTGATCCCCGAGAAGTACAATAGCAAGATAAAAGAAGCCAGCTCAGACGAAGAGCTAATAGAGATGGCCAATGAGCTTGGCATCGCTGTAGGAATCGTGGTGG
This sequence comes from Candidatus Cloacimonadota bacterium, assembly GCA_023230795.1. Lineage (GTDB taxonomy): Bacteria > Cloacimonadota > Cloacimonadia > Cloacimonadales > Cloacimonadaceae > UBA5456. The sequence goes on along the minus strand of JALNWR010000034.1, from coordinate 708 downwards.
GACGTTATCATCATTTAACTGAACAGTGGTATACTTTTAAGCATCTGATCCGGAAGTTAAACTGGAAATAGGGAGGATCGATGCCTATATTGGAGTGAACGATGGGGTACACAGTAAATCCCATGTTATACTTTCAGCCCCTTAAAGTGTAATATAAATTCCCATGTTATACTTTCTGGCTGGATCTAATGAATAAAGGAGAGTCAAGATCGTGAAGGTAATTTCGATAAATAGAATTAGCGTCAGAGAGATTGACTGACTTTAACTATCATAAGGCTTTAAACACTTTATTAAATTATGGAGAGAAATGGCAATGGATTACCGGCAAGAGCTGCTCAGAGCCGAGCATAATTTTAATGCGGGAAATTATTCGGAGGCTCATCAACTATATTTGGATTCATTTATGGGAATCGCCGGAGGACTCTCGCAAGCGGCGGGTATTCAGCAGGTGGCAAAGGTCGGTGGCTGGATTGCGGCAGTGCTCACCGGGGGCATTGGTCTGGAAGATGCCATCATAGTGCCCCTCGTCAATAAAGCTCTCTTGAGCCTTTTTGGGATCGATCTCAAACAAAGTATTGCCTTAGCAAAGACCGTTGCACATAAAAGTGGACAAAAAATATATGTAAATAGTTCTTGACAAGATAGATAGCCTCAACAATATGGTTCCATCATTAGACAGGAGTTAATCATGGAAAAACAGATCATCAC
>JALNWR010000033.1 GCA_023230795.1 Candidatus Cloacimonadota bacterium | reverse complement strand
TGGCTGATCTTTATGGATATGGTCAATAACCACATCCCCACTTTCAAGGACAAAGCAGAAGCATTGCACTATTTCCCGATGTTCCGCACCTGGTTTGGCTTGCAAGGCCTTTGCAAACTCCCCTGGAACGATATCGAACCGGCGAATAATGCCGAGACCGATGAGCCGGCTAAAGTTCCCGAACACGTGCAAAACTATGTGGATATCTACAAAGCCATCACCGGTAAGCCTATGGACAAGCATGAGATGATCCTCCAAAGCGAGCGCGTATATAACTTCCAGAAGGTATTTTGCATGCGTATGGGCGGCGGTACCAGAATCGACGATATGCCTCCTTATCGTGCAGTGGGTCCTGTGACAGAGGAAGAATATCTCTCCCGAGAAGAGCGCTATGACAAGCTTATGAAAGAGAAGATCGGCGTGGATCCGAAAGGTAAATCTATAGCCGAGAAAATGGATATCACCCGTAAATATCGGGAAGACCAATATGAGCAGCTTGTAGATGCCGTGTATAAACGCAAAGGCTGGACCAAAGCTGGCGTGCCCACTATCGAGCATTTGAAGAAGATCGGCATGGACTTGCCGGAAGTGCTGGATGTGGTGAAACGCTTCCTCTAAACTGTAAAACTGAAAAAGATATCTAAAGCACTCAGCCTGCCTCAAGCTTCGGGGCAGGCTGATTTATTTTGGGGCAAAAGCTGGAATAGGGGATATCGGACTCTGTTTTACCAGAATGAACTTTTTCTCCCTGAACTTGACTGAAAGCCTGCTTTCGCCACCGGGAATGGAGGTCAGATGAAGTCAAAGCCGGCTTCAAATTGGAAGACAATGCCGGGTTGGAGTAGCCAGCTTCAACTCCATCATCCTTCATGTAAACTGCAAGAAAGTACCATCAAGATTTCATTCACCGCCACATAGTCATGATTTTCAAACTAAAAACCTATAATCCATGCTCATCCCTATTACAATTCGCTTTTGGTCCCTTTGCCATACATTTGATTTTAATTCGTTTTTAACTCGAGCTGACTCGAAGCTTCGAGTGGATTCGAGTAAAAAGCGAGTTAGAATCAAATTGAAGGCATGGGCGCAGGTAGCGAATGTAAGGTAATAGTTGTGATATCCTATCTCAGCGGAGTTTCAGGTTAAGAAATCATTTGACACAAACCGGTCAATTGGGAACTTGGTAAAAAAATATCATATATACGCAATGCGAAAGGAGCGATAATGCCGTATATTTCTAATACAGATAGAGATAGACGGGAGATGTTTGCCAAAATCGGGGTTAAGGATTTTGATGAACTGATCCAGGCTATACCTGAAAAATTCCGTTTGAAAGACGGACTCAAGCTGGATAAAGCAATGTCTGAGCTGGAGATTACCAACAAGATCAAATCTCAGACTTGCAAAAATATCTGTTCAAATAGCATGAATTCCTTTTTGGGAGCCGGAGTGTATGATCACTTCATTCCTGCCGCGGTAGATTCTATCGTGTCCCGTCCGGAATTTTACACTGCCTATACCCCCTATCAGGCTGAAGTAAGCCAGGGAACCTTGCAATTTATCTACGAATATCAGAGTATGATTTGCGAGCTTACCGGCATGGAAATAGCTAATGCTTCCATGTATGACGGCGCCAGTGCTGTGGCCGAAGCTATCCTGATGGCAGTTCGTAAAAACAAACTGGAAAAGGCCATTTTGCCCGCTACGCTCAATCCTGAATTTGTAAAAGTAATCAAATCCTATACCGAAAGTGTGGATATTGAGCTGCTTACGGTTCCTGCCAGCGGCGGCGTGATCGATCTGAAAGCTTTGCAAGCCATGATGGATGACACCATAGGCTCTGTGGTGCTGCAAAGCCCCAATTTCTTTGGTAGTATAGAAGATGCGAAAGCAATCTCAGAGATAGTTCATTCTCAAGAGGGTTGCCTGCTCATCGCGGCTGTGGACCCCATCTCTTTGACCATCCTGAACGCTCCCTCAGAATACGATGCCGACATAGTTGTGGGTGAGGGTCAGGCCCTGGGTAATAGCATGTATATGGGTGGCCCGCTTTTTGGCTTTTTCGCCACCAAGCTGAGTATGTCACGTCAGATGCCAGGCCGCATTGTGGGTGGCACCCTGGATGTGGAAGGCAAGCGCGCTTTTGCCCTTACGCTTCAAGCTCGCGAGCAGCATATCCGCAGAGCCAAAGCCACTTCAAACATTTGTTCCAATCAATCCCTTTGCACCCTGGCAGCCACGGTATATATGAGCCTGATGGGCCGGGATGGGCTCAAAGAAGCGGCTATTCAAAGTGCGCAAAAAGCTCACTATCTGGCCGATGAACTATCTCAAATCAAAGGCATCAGCTTGAAATACGAGGCTCCTTTCTTCAAGGAATTTGTGATTCAGACTCCTGTGCCAGCAGCTAGGATCATCGAAGAGATGCTTCCGCGTGGTATTTATGCCGGCGTAGAATTAGGGAAGAGCGAGCTGATGATAGCGGTTACCGAAAAGAAACAGAAAACAGAGCTTGATGAATATATACAAGCGATGAAGGAGGTCTGTAATGTCTAAGAACATATTTGAACATTCTTCCCCTGGCCGCAAAGGCGTGGCACTGCCTCCCCGGGATACAGACATCTTTTTGGATAAGATCATTCCGCAAAAGTATCACAGGCAAAAATCAGCCCGTTTACCTGAGGTGAGCGAGCTGGAGGTGATGCGTCATTATATTGAGCTTTCACACAAGAACCACTTTATCGAAAAAGGACTCTATCCTCTGGGTAGCTGCACCATGAAATACAATCCTAAGATTCATGAGACTCTGGTACGGCATACCTGTTTTGCAAATCTGCATCCTTACCAGCCTGAGAGCACCATGCAAGGAGCGCTGGAGCTACTTTATGAGCTGCAGAAAGACCTCGCTGAGATCTCGGGTATGGCGGCCGTAACACTTCAGCCCGCGGCAGGTGCTCAGGGTGAATTTACCGGAATCAAGATTATCGAGGCCTATCATAAGTCCAAAGGTAATACCCACAAGACCAAGATCATCATTCCGGATAGTGCTCATGGCACCAATCCTGCTACCTGTCATCTGGTGGGATTTGATGTGGTGGAGCTGAAGTCAGACGCACAGGGGCGTTGTGATATCGCCCGTCTGAGAGAGCTGGTAGATGAAAATACCGCCGGCTTTATGCTTACCAATCCCAATACTTTGGGCTTGTTTGAGACTCATGTCGAGGAGATTTCCGAGATCATGCACTCTGTGGATGCGCTCATCTATATGGATGGTGCTAATATGAATGCACTGATGGGCATAGTCCAGCCGGGTAAGATCGGCTTTGACATTATTCATTACAACGTGCACAAGACCTTATCCACTCCTCACGGTGGCGGAGGCCCTGGCGCTGGGCCGGTGGGTGTGGTAGAAAAGCTTATCCCCTTCCTGCCCGTGCCCATGGTGGCCAAAAATGAGGATTGCTATTATCTGGACTACGCTCATCAGGAAACTTCTATCGGCAAAGTGCACACTTTTTATGGGAATTTTGCCGTGTTGGTGCGAGCCTATATCTATATCAAGATGCTGGGAGCAGAAGGTTTGCGCAGAGTGAGCGAAAACGCTATCATCAATGCAAACTATCTGATGGCAATCATCAAGGATTACTACCATATCCAGCATCTGGAATATTGCATGCACGAATTTGTGGCAGACGGAACCTGGCAAAAGAAAGCCAATGGCGTATCTACTCTGGATATAGCCAAACGCCTTTTGGATAAGGGCTTCCATGCTCCCACGGTATATTTCCCCCTGATTATCCCGGAAGCCATGATGATCGAGCCTACCGAGACCGAAAGTCTGGCATCACTGAATGCCTTTGCTACTGCTATGATAGAAATCGCCCAGGAAGCGAAAGAAAATCCGGGTTTATTACACGACGCTCCTTTAACCACTCCGGTAAGACGAGTGGATGATGTGCGTGCCGTAAAACATCTCGATCCTATCTTTAAGATCGAGGAATAAAGACTTTTCACAAGGAGTTTTTTAATGAAAAGACTTAGCATATTGATCATGGCTCTTCTTTGTCTGAGCGGAATCTACGCACAGAATGTGAAGCTGGGCTATGTGAATACAGACCGCATCTTGCTTGATAGCAACGAAGCGGCTGAAATCTCAAGACTATTTAATCTTGATCGCCAGAATTGGACGAATCAGATCCGTGAAATGGATACTGAGATTCAGCAGATGGAGCGTGATTTTGAGATTCGCAGACTCTCCATCTCGGAAGCCAGCAAACGCGAATTGCAAACTCAAATTGATGCCAAAAAACAGGAAGCCGGACGTCTGCTGGAAGAATACTTTGGCGAAAGCGGCCTTGCGGAGCAGCGCTATCGGGAATTGATCGACCCCCTCACTAAAAAGATTCAGGATATCATCACCCAGATCGCGGAAGATGAGAATTATACAATGATCCTGGACGTAAGTATGGGCGTGGTGCTTTTTGCCACTCCTTCCATCGATCTCACCGACCAAATCTTGCAGGAACTAAATAAAAACACTATCAAGCCCGTAGAAGATACCGAGTTTGACAGCCCTGCATTCCCCGATCCCAAAGACCCCTTTGATGACGGCATGAAAGATGGTTTTGGCGATGGATTTGGCTCTGAAACCAAACCTCCGGAATTCAAGCCTTAAGATGAAAGTATTCTCACAAAGCCTTGATCATGAAGCGATCCTCAAGATCATTCCCGCCCTGTGGCAAGGCGATAAAAATATAGAGCTAAACAAAGTCTGCGAGCCGCAAGAAGCAGACGATAAATCCATCATATTTTGTGAACAGGAGCGGCTGCTGGACGCTGTGCAAGCTTCTGCTGCCGGATTGATCATTACCAATTCCACTTTTCAGGAGCGTCTGAAGGGCAGGCCCTTATTGATAGTAGAAAAGCCCTATTTCAGCTTTATGGTCCTGGTGGATCATTGGCTGAAACTGGAAAGCAAAGATGAAGAATATCGCATTCATCCCACAGCTGTCATAGACCCCAGCGTCCGCTTTGAAGGCGATGTGAGTATCGGCGCTTATACAAGCATCGCTGCCAATACCTTCCTGGGCAATGGGGTGCGCATAGCAGAAGGCTGCTCTGTGGGCGAGAATGTAAATATAGCCTCCGGAACCCGCTTGCACCCCAGAGTTACCATCTATGAGTCCAGTAAGATCGGTAAAAACTGTATTTTTCACAGCGGAGTAGTGATAGGTGCCGATGGCTTTGGTTACCAGGTATATCAGGGCAGACAGCAGAAGATTCCGCAAGTGGGCAATGTGGTCATAGGCGACGAAGTGGAGATCGGGCCAAATAGCACTATCGACAGGGCTACTTTGGGCTCTACCGTGATCGGAAATGGCACCAAGATCGATAATCTGGTGCAGGTCGGACACAATTGCGTGATCGGCCAGCACAGCATACTCTGCGCTCAAGTAGGCTTGGCCGGAAGCACCACAGTAGGAGACTTTGTATATCTGGCCGGACAGGTGGGCGCTGCAGGACACATCACGATTGGCTCCGGAGCCATGGTGGGTGCACAAAGCGGGATCGCAGCAGACGTTCCCGAAAAAGCCCGCTATTTTGGCACACCGGCTACAGATGCGATGCAGGCAAAACGCGTGATAGTAGCGCAGAAACATCTTCCCGAAATGCTGAGGGCATACCAAAAAACACTGAAGGATAAAAATAATGACTGAATACAAACACACTATAGCCTCTGAGGTGTCTTATACCGGCATCGGCTTGCATAGTGGAGAGATATCCACGATTCGTTTTAAACCCGGTGGCAGCGAAGAAGGCATAGTCTTCATCCGCGTGGACCTGCCGGACAGACCCGAAATTCCTGCCGATATCGACCATGTGGTGGATATCTCGCGCGGAACTACCATCGGGCTGGGCAAGGCCACGGTAGGCACTATCGAGCATGTGCTCTCTGCCATCAAAGGCTTGTGTTTGGATAATATCCGCATTGAGATCGATGGCCCCGAGGCGCCGGTAGCGGATGGTTCCGCCATAGTATTTTTGAATCTGCTAAAACAGGCAGGCAAGATGCAGCAGGATAGCGAACGCATCTATTTTGAGATCGATGATCCCATCAGCTTTTCTGCGCCCAACGAGAATGTGGATGTGGTCATAGTACCCTCCAATGAACTCAAAGTAACTTTCATGATCGATTATAAACATCCCTATCTGGGTACTCAATATACCTGGCTGCCGGATATCGATATGTATGAAAAGGAATTTGCCGGAGCCCGCACCTTCTGTTTTATAAAAGAAATACTCGAACTCAAGGAAATGGGGCTGATCAAAGGCGGGTCGCTGGAAAACGCCCTGGTGATTGCCGAGCCCGGGATCAGCGAAGACGAACTGCAGCACCTGCAAGATGTATTTGGCTATCATAAAAAGATTACGGTTTCTGAAGATGGAATCTTAAATAGCCATCCGCTGAGATATTACAACGAATTTGTGCGGCACAAAGTGGTGGACCTCATCGGTGATATCGCGCTTTTGGGTATGCCCATCAAAGGACACATCCTGGCAGCCCGCAGTGGACACAAGACCAATGTAGAGCTGGTAAAAAAGCTGCGCCAGATTCAGAAAAAACAGCAGCTGCAGCAGATTTACCAAAAGAGCAAAAGCAAAGAAGTAGTCTTTGATATCAATGCTATAATGCGCATTATTCCGCATCGTTATCCCTTCCTGCTGGTGGATAAAATCCTGGATTTTGTGCCTGGAGAAAGTCTGGTAGGAATGAAAAACGTGACCTTTAACGAGCAATTCTTCCAGGGACACTTCCCCGGACATCCCATTATGCCGGGTGTGCTGATCATCGAAGGTATGGCGCAAGCCGGCGGCATTATGCTGCTCAATCAATTGGAAGACCCAGAGAACTACGTGGCCTATTTTGCCTCGATAGACAACGTCAAATTCCGCAAACCCGTAATGCCCGGAGATACGCTGCGCTACGAGCTTAAAGTGATCTCGCTCAAACGCTCTCTGGCCAAGATGCATGGTGATACCTATGTGAATGGTGAGAAAGTGGCGGAAGGTGACTTTTTGGCCATGATTACAAAGAGGAACTCATGAGCAAAATACATCCTACTGCTATCATCAAGCCCGGCGCCGTGATCGGCGAAGATTGTGAAATCGGTCCCTACTGTGTGATAGGTGAAAACGTGGTGCTCGGTGCTCGCAATATCCTGCATAACAACGTAGTGCTGGATGGGCATACGAGCATCGGAGATGGTAATAATATCTACTCTTTCGCTGTGATCGGCACCGATCCTCAAGACCTTAAATACAGCGGAGAACCCACCCGCCTCAGAATCGGGAACAACAATAAAATTCGTGAATTTTGTACCATAAACCGTAGCGCCCTGATGGAGGAAGATACCGTGGTGGGCGACAACAATCTCCTCATGGAATACGTGCATATCGCGCACAATTGCCAGATCGGCAGCTTTTGCATAATTGCCAACGTGGTACAGCTCGCCGGACACGTCCATATCCACGACTATGCCACGCTGGGCGGAGTAACCGGTATTCATCAGTTTGTGCATATCGGCAGCTACTCCTTTGTGGGCGGTGCCTCTGCCATCAAAAAGGACATTGTGCCCTTCTCCAGAGGACAGGGAAATCCCTATCAAACCGTGGGTCTGAATAGCGTTGGCCTCACGCGCAAAGGCTTTAGCAACGAGGATGTGGCCTCCATCAAAGAGATATACAATCTCTTTTACCGCAGCAAGCTAAATACCAGCCAGGCCCTCGCCGAAGCGGAAAGCATGGAGCTTAATGAACATCAACAGCTTTTTGTGGATTTTGTGAAAAATGCGGAAAGGGGTATCTCGAACTGAGCTGCTTGGGATAGAAGCTGGCCAAGCCGGATCAGAACTCTTTTTCGTTTGACTAAGCACAATTTGCGATCTGTCATAATTCAAAGCAAGCAAGGAAGGCCTGCCAGACTGATCCATCTTGACATTTATCCGCATTTGAAAATCTTAGTATCATAAGAAAATATCACTGGAGTATTATGATGAACAAACAGATAAAAGACTTCATGCGTTTTCTGGATGCGGCAAACTCCCGCTTTCCAGCCAGTGCGCAGATCGCTGATAGATTGGAAGAAGCCGGATTTGTCGAGCTCAAAGAAACCGCTGAGTTTAAGCTAAAGCAAGGCGGGAAATATTATATTCGCCGCATGGATACAGCCATCATCGCCTTTGTATTGGGGAGCAAACCCTTAAACGAGAGTGGATTTGCCATGGCCTCCAGCCATATCGACAGCCCTGCTCTGAAGCTGAAGCCGGAAAGCGTAAAGCTGGATCACAATGTCTGCCGTGTCGGCGTGGAAGTATATGGCGGGCCCATCCTGCATACCTGGGTGGACCGGGAGCTCAGCATTTCCGGACGGGTGATCATAAAGAAAGGAAGCGGGCATCAGGCCATCACCATTGATCTGAAAAAGCCTGTGGCCATCATCCCCAATGCTGCGATACACATGAACCGTGAGATCAATAAAGGCTTTGAATATAACAAGCAAAATCACCTGCAGGCAGTCTTGAGCGTGCAAAAGCATGAGGGCAATCCCATGAGAAATCTCATAGCAGATCACCTTAAAGTGAAAGCTGAGGAGATCCTGGAGATGGACTTGTATCTCTATGACTTACAGCCTTCCAGTTTGCTGGGTATCGAAGAGGATATGATAGTGAGTGGGCGCCTGGACAATTTGGCCATGACTCATGCTATTTTGAGCGCTATCATCACAGCAAAGAATCCGTCCCAGACTTCTGTAGCGGTGTTCTTTGATCATGAAGAGGTCGGCTCTCAGAGTCCGCAAGGTGCTTCATCTTCGCTATTATCGGAAGTTTTGGAGCGCATCAGCCTCAGCCAGAGCGGTAGCCGGGAGGATCACTATCGCGCCCTGCGACAATCCTTTATGATCTCTGCGGATATGGCTCATGCCTATCATCCGGCCTATGCCGAGAAGTACGATCCGGATTATAGTCCGCTCATGAACAAAGGCCCTGTGATCAAGCGCAATACCAATCTGCGTTATGCCTCCACCAGCGATAGCAGCCTCCGCTTTATCCAGCTCTGTAAAAAGGCGAATGTGCCGCATCAGGAATTCCTGGTGCGTAGCGATATGCCTTGTGGCAGCACAGTAGGGCCGATGGTTGCAGCTCTGCTGGGTATTCCTACAGTGGATATCGGCAATCCCATGTGGGCCATGCACTCTGTGCGTGAGACCGGCGGATGCCAAGATCATGAAGCTTTGATCAAGGTGCTTCAGCATTACTTTGTCTGATGATAAACCAAGCATATAATAAGAAAATAAATAGAAAAGAGGAAACAAAATGTCAACTTTCATACCCTTCAAAGCCCTGCGTCCGATACCGGAAAAAGCCAAAGATATCGCTTCTCCGCCGTATGATGTGATGGATTCCGATGAAGCCCGAATAGAGGTGCGCAAGCATCCCCTTAGCTTTATACACGTTGAAAAACCGGAAGTGGATTTGCCCATAGGCACAGATCTTTATGACCCCAAAGTCTATGCCAAAGCCAAAGAGAATCTTGATAAATACAGAACTGACGGGCACATGATACAGGATGAAAAGCCGATGTTTTACATCTATCGCCAAACCATGGACGACCGCGAGCAATACGGCCTGGTGGGCCTGGCTTCTGTAGATGAATACATGGATGGAACCATCAAAAAGCATGAGCATACCCGTGCCGATAAAGAAGCCGACCGCATTCGCCACGTAGATACCTGCAATGCCCATCCCAGCCCGGTATTCTTTACATATCCACATCAAGACGCTATCGACAAGGTAGTGGATAAGGTGCGAAAAAACTCCGACCCCGTGTATGACTTTGTATCCGATGACGGCATTGGCCATACGCTGTGGTTGATGGATGATGAAAAGGATATTGCCTCCATCCAGGCTTCCTTTGCAAAGCTACCTTATCTGTATGTGGCAGATGGACATCACCGCACTGCCAGCGCTGCCAAGGTCGGTCTGCTGCGTCGTGAGCAATTTCCGGATTTCACCGGCGAAGAGGAATTTAACCATTTCATGACCGTGATCTTCCCTGACAATCAGCTCAAGATCTTTGATTACAACCGCGTGGTCAAGGATTTGAACGGCAATAGCACTCAGGAATTTATGGATAAAGTGCGTAAGGATTGGCTGGTGGAAGAGATTCCCGCTGGCGACAGCTATCGCCCTTCCCGTCTGCACCAGGTTAGCATGTATATAGATGGCAAATGGTATTTTATCAGTCCCAAGCCCGGCACCTGGAATGAGGCCGATGTGGTGGAAAATCTCGATGTCTCCATCCTGCAAAACAATCTACTGCACCCGATTTTGGGTATTGGCGATCCCCGCACGGATATGCGCATCGATTTTGTAGGCGGCATCAGAGGTTTGAAGGAATTAATCAAACGTGTGGATAGCGGGCGGGAAAAAGTAGCCTTTGCCATGCATCCCACTTCAATGGACGAGCTGATTGGTATCGCAGATGCCGGTAAGATCATGCCTCCAAAATCTACCTGGTTCGAGCCCAAACTGCGTAGCGGACTCTTTATCCACCTCTTAGATTGAAATTGAAATACATCATCCTAAGTCTGGGTTGTGCAAAGAATCTCGTTGATAGCGAGCGCTTTGTCGCCATCCTGAAGAACTACGGTTTCAAAGAAGCGGAAACCTTTGATGAGGCAGACATCGTTCTGGTGAATTCCTGCGCCTTTCTGCACGATGCCTTGCTCGAGCTGAGTGATACCCTATCTGAGATACTGTGGGAAATCGACGGCATTCCTACCAAATTAGTAGTGACAGGCTGCGTGATGAATCGGGGGCTGCAGACCTTCCAGGAGAAATTCCCCTGGGTGGATTGCTGGATACCGCTAAAGGATTTTACGGCTTTCGAGCGCTATCTGAAAGAATCTGTGCTGCCCCCTGATGCAGACCTCACCCGCAAACGTTTGTTACAAAGAACTCCCCTGGAGCAAGAGCAACACGTCTATCTACGCATAGCCGATGGTTGTGAGAATTACTGCACGTATTGCCTGATTCCTTCCATCCGCGGCAAATTGGTTTCAGTGCCCATAGAAGAGCTGGTAAAAGAGGCGAAATCCCTCTCCCGCCGGGGTAAAGAGCTGGTGCTCATCGCTCAGGATAGCTGCATGTACGGCACCGATATCTATGGGCACAAGGCCCTGCCTGAGCTGATCGAAGCCTTGCATGAGATCAAGGGTTTTGAGTGGATTCGGCTGATGTATCTGCATCCGGATCACTTTGAGCTGGATTGGCTGCCGCTGTGGAAGAAGTATCCCAAGCTTTTGCCTTATTTTGAGATTCCCATTCAGCATGTGAGTGACAGGATCATCCATGCCATGAACCGGAAGAAGGGCTACGCAGAGCTAAAAGCGCTCTTTGAGAGCATCAAAACCGAGATTCCGCAGGCGGTATTTCGCACCACACTGATGGTGGGCTATCCGGGTGAGACCCGGGCAGACCTGGATCTGATCGACAAATTCCTCTCGGAAGTGGATATACTGCATGTGGGTGTATTTGGCTATTCTCCAGAGCAGGAGGGCAGCCAGTGGCACTATCCTGATGATTGGGATTGGGATAGGACAAGACAGCTGGAGCTTGAGCTTACCCAAAAGATACAAAAGCAAAAATTAGCCAAAATGGAGCGGCTCGTGGGCACTTCCCATCGGGCGATGGTAGTGGATTATGATTTTGAACTGGAAGCTCTATGTGCCAGATTGTGGTTTCAAGCCCCCGAAATCGATGGCCTGGTGTATTTTGAAGACGATTCGGACAGCAAGGAAATCATGGTGGAAATTCAGATATTTGATGTTTTGGATGATGAGATCTGGGGCGAATTGATAGAAGAACAAGAATAAGGGAGATTTATGAAAAAGATAGCTTTGACCGGCATCAAACCCACCGGCATACCCCATATCGGAAATTATCTGGGGGCGATACAGCCTGCTTTGAAGCTGAGCGAGACCTGCGAGGCCCGCTATTTTATCGCCGATTATCATGCGCTGAATGCCACCAAAGACCCTGTTGCGCTTCGCAGTATGACTCTGGAGATTGCCGCAGCCTGGCTGGCCTGTGGGCTGGACCCGGATAAAGTGCTGTTTTACCGCCAAAGTGATGTGCCCGAAACCTTTGAATTGCTCACCATCTTGCTGGCTTTTACTCCCAAGGGGCTGATGAACCGCGCCCATGCCTACAAGGCCATGCTGCAATCAAATAACGAAACCGGCAAGGACCCCGATGACGGCGTGAATATGGGATTGTTTTCCTATCCCGTGCTGATGGCGGCGGATATCCTGCTCTTTGATACCGATCTGGTGCCTGTGGGTAACGATCAATTTCAGCATGTGGAAATGGCGGTAGATATAGCCCAAAGCTTCAACCACATCTATTCAAATCAGGCTCTGAGACTGCCTGAGCCTTTGTCCCAGCCGGACAGCAAGACTGTGGTGGGATTGGATGGACGCAAGATGAGCAAGAGCTATGGTAATATCATCCCGCTGTTTGCTCCCCAAAAGAAGCTGCGTAAGACAGTGATGAAGATAGTGACCAATTCTCAAGAGATAGAAGAGCCCAAAGACCCTGATAGCTGCAGCGTATTCTCGCTATACAAGTGCTTTGCCACCCAGGATGAGATTGCCGCTCTGCAAGGTCGCTACATTGCTGGAGGAATGGGTTGGGGAGAGGCCAAACAGGAGCTTTTCCTGGCCATGAACCGCACGCTTGCTCCTCTCCGCCAGCGTTATGAAGAGTTGATGCAAAATCCCGATTATATTCATCAGGTGCTGCGGGAAGGTGCAGCCAAAGCGCGTCCTCTGGCTGCAGAGAAGATCAGACAGCTGCGCCAGATCATCGGCATTGATTGACTTTTTGTTTGGTTAATTAAGAGAAAATAAGCTCAGGATGAGGCTGCCTGACAACATGATTGGAAAAGTGGGCATTCCCCCATTTTTCAAGAGAGCCTAATTATGGGCGGGTCGATCTTTGTTATCTGAAATATCGTCCCTACAGGACTCTTGTCCATTGTGTAGCTATAGCTTACTATCTGAAATTCCGTCCCGTTTTTATTGAATCTTAGTAGCTTGCACTCTTCCGATAGCGAGTTATATTGGTGGAAAAGGGAGAGTATCAATGGGACTCGGATTAGAAGCATATTCAGTCGGAATCAAGAATCTTAAGTGCTAAAGATTTAAACTGAAATATATGGACATAGATGCAAGCTAAGATAAAGCCAATGAATTTATTATCAAAAGAATGGTTCAATATTTTGGGGGAATGCCAGGATTGGAAAAGTGGGCGAGATTTGTCAGGAGATTTGTCCGGGCAGAAGCTCTATATGTCTCACTACTGTAGCTTGAGCCATCAATTTGCTTTTAACTTGAGTTAGACTCGAATCCACTCGAAGCTTCGAGTCATCTCGATTTAAAATCGAATTAGCTGCGTGTTAAAAGCTAAGGTGCCAGCAGCATGTTTTTTAGTTTGAAGTGCAAAGATATCAAGCCGATATTCTAAGGTAATAGTGATGCTATAGCATCATATCTTTATCAGATTTGAACGGTCTTCAAGGCAAGCTATGTTTCATTACGTAGAAAGTGCTTGACGAAATGCCCTCATATATAAAAATAAGAATTCTGTATTTAAACATAATCTAAAAACATAATGGAGTGTAAAAATGAGCAGAATACCCAGCCTGTTGGATGCTGATCTGAAGGGCAAGATTGTGCTTGTCCGCATGGATCATAACGTGGTGAAAAAGGGCAAGATCAAAGATCCGATGCGGATCGAAGCCACTATCCCCACTTTAGTTCACATATATAAAAAGGGTGGTATGCCGATTTTGATGTCCCATGTGGGGCGTCCTTATGACAAAATCACCAGGAAGATACAGATATCAGAGCTTGAAGCCGTGGATGCGATCGTAGATTATCTTTCCCAAAAGCTGGAATTGAAGGGTCTCATTCCGGATCTGAAAGCTGAGGATAGCTATGGCATCAGCAATCTCAAGCCCATGCAGGCCGCAGTAAAGAGCCTCAAAGAAGGTGCTTGTGACTTCATTTATCTGCCCAATACCCGCTGGTTCAAGGGGGAAGAGGCGGGGGATGAAAGCTCCGATGCCTTTGCCAAAGCCCTGTCCGAATATGCCGATGTGTATGTAAACGACGCTTTTGGCAGTTGGCAGCCTCATGCCAGCACCTATAATATCACCAAGTATTTGCCCTCCTATGCCGGACTTTTGATGCAAAAAGAGTTGAGCAATCTGGATAAGATTTTTGAGCCCAAACGTCCTCTGGTTGCAGTGGTGGCGGGCAGTAAGTTCGACACCAAGATCGGGGCACTCTCTGCCTTGATAGAACTCTCCGATCATCTGGTTTTGGGTGGTGTGATCTACAACGCTTATCTTGCTGCCAAATACGGAATTAAGATTTCGGGCCTTACCGAAGCAGATGTGCAAGCTGCGCAAAAGTTTATTGATGACAGCGGTGAGAATATCGCCAGGATAGTAGAATTACCTTACGTGGTGGAATGCGACAGCATGAAAGAGCGCACCGAGGATAATTGGGACGTGTTTAATATCCATGATATGGCAGATTGGCCCAAGGAAGAAGAGATAGGCTATGTGCTGGACGTGGCTCCAGAATCCTTTGATTTGCCCGAGATAAAGCAGGTCTTTTCCCAGGCCGGCAGCATCTTTGTGAATGCTGTGATGGGCTATAGCACCCTTTTCCCCGAAGGCAGCATGGCCATGTATCGCCTGATAGATGAAAACGCCATGGCCCAAAAGCTCTATGGCGGAGGGGATACTATCCAGGATTTTGGCACCTATCTGCCGGGCATATTTGCCAGGGCAAAGAACGACCCCAAATACTATTTCTTCACCGGAGGCGGAGCTATCCTGACCTCGATAGAGCAGCGCTCTCCCCTCGGTATGAAACCGGTGCAAGCTCTTATTAAAGAAGATTAAGGAGTCTGGAAAAGTGAATAAACATTTGAACATAAGCAAGGATTTTGCAGCGCCCAAGTGGGAAGACTGGAAACAGCTGGTCATAGACTCCCTCAAAGGGGCGGATTATGACAAAGCAATGAAGACAAAGACCTATGATGGCATCACCCTGCAGCCCATTTACCGCAGAGAGGATATCCAGGACTTGCCTTTTAAGCAAAGCGAACCCGGGTCTGCTCCCTACTTGCGCGGCAATGATCCGCAGCAGAGGATAGACGAAGGCTGGAAGGTGGCTCAGGCGCAGAAAGAAGCGGATTTGAAGAAGCTGAATGCCGTGCTCAAAGATGAACTGATGCGGGGGCTTTCGATGGTGAATCTGAAGCTCAAGCACGATGATGATCCCGAAGGCCTGAAGCTGAGGAGCGTCAAAGACTTGCAGACAGCTCTGGACGGCATAGACTTGGTTGCAGCCCCGCTTTTCATTCAGATGGATATGGATGATGAAGATATCTTCCCCCTGCTGGATGAATACATCTCTGCCCAGGATGGGTCTGTTCGTGATCTGGAAGGCTGTATAGGCTTTGATCCCAGTGGCGAGCTGGCTCGCAAGGGCTATCTCAGCTTGCCTTTGGAAGAGGTTTGGAAAAAGGTGAGTGATGCGGTGATCCAGCGATCAAACCGAGCCCCGAAATTACGTTGTTTCATCATTGACGGCGCGATCTATGAAGCAGCCGGAGCCTCCTCTTCGCAAGAGCTGGGCTTTGTGCTATCCACCGCGATAGGTTACATTCAGGGAATGATGGCCTCTGGCATGGATATCGATACTGTGGCCCCTCTTTTTGCAGTTAAACTGGCTTTGGGCTCCAATATCTTTATGGAAATTGCCAAAATCAGGGCTTTCCGTCTGCTCTGGGCCGAGATGATCAAGGCCTTTGGCGGCAACGAAAGCTCTCAGAAAGTGTGGATACATGGCAAAACCGGTCACTTCAATAAAAGCACTTACGATCTTTATGTAAATATGCTGCGCACCACTACCGAGAGTTTTTCGGCTGTGATCGGCGGTGTAGATAGCCTGGAAGTGGAGCCTTTTGATGCCCTCGTGCAAAAAGACAATCCCTTTGCCAGAAGGATGGCGCGCAATCAGCAGCTCATCCTCAAAGAAGAAGCTCATCTTTCCAAAGTGGTAGATCCCGCCGGTGGATGCTACTATATAGAAAGCATCACAGCCCAATTTGCCGAAATAGCCTGGAGCCTGATGCAAAAACTGGAAAGCGCAGGAGGCATGATAAGAAGCCTGAGAGCAGGCACTATCCACGATGTGATAGCCGAGGTAGCACAGGCCAGAATTCAGGCAGTGCACAAACGCCGGGATGTGGTGGTAGGTGTGAATATGTTTGCCAATACCCAGGATGAAAGCTTGAGCTTGCTTGATGTAAACCCGGATGACAGCAAGGCTGCAGTTAAACTGGAAAAAGGCGCCATACCCCGTCTGAGAGCTGTGGCTTCTACAGAAGCTTTAAGAGCCCGGATCTCTCCCCATGCTCCCAAGATATTTTTCCTGAATATGGGCACTGTGGCCGAATATAAGGCCAGAGCGGATTTTGCCATGGG
>JALNWR010000032.1 GCA_023230795.1 Candidatus Cloacimonadota bacterium | reverse complement strand
TCGTAGCAGTTGGCAAGGCATCGCAGAATTACGATGTATCATCTGCCTGCTTCTTCCGCTTTTCGAGTGCGGGAGATACGCTTGCTACAGCTTTCTGGCCTGTTGATCAGGGAAGCCAGTATCTTGAAGCTGGAGCCTACGATCTGGCTCTGATGGATAATGGCAATATTCTGGTTACATGCTACCTAAGCAGCATTTTGGGATCAGTATTAGAAATTGACATAAATGGAGATATTTTAAACCGTGTAGATATACTTGGCATCTTTTGGAGTATTGACTCAAGTTTGACAATCAATCGTAGTTTAGATAATGAATCGTTTATCTTAGCTGGGACCACGGGCCCACATCCTGACTATAGTATAAAAGTTTTTCTTTTGTTTGCGGGCGAACTTACTTTCTTATTCGAAGTTGATAATAGCATTTTAACATGGGTGTCCTCCGTCAAACTCCAAACAGACAGCATGTATTTGTGCGGGAGGGTTTTTGAGGGCGGACTAATTAACGTGTCTTATTCAGGTGATGTAAACTGGGTTTGGAATCATCAAGGAGGCAACTCCACCCCCTATATATGGGATGGATTCGGTTCTCCCTCAACTGCTTTGCTTGATCTGGATTCAGATGGCTGTATCTATTGGGCTTGGGGGAATTCAGGGAATCAGGTAGTAATCAAGCTCTTGCCTAATGGTCAATTACCTATAGAGGACGAATTGATTAGTCCACCAGTAAATCGGATATCTGCCTATCCAAATCCGATGAAGGATCATCTCAATATCAAGATCACGCAAGATGATGGGACAGTCACCGGAGAAAACCGTATAGAAATTTATAATATCAAAGGTCAGTTAGTGCGCTCTATTGAGGTTAGCAAAGGCGAAACGGAATGGGATGGTAAAGACAAGCAGGGTAAACATTGTCCCCTGGGTATTTACCTGCTCCGTTTCAATGAATCACTTACAACAAAAATATGCAAATCCTATTAGGAGGAAATCATGAAAAAGATTATTATTACGCTCATCAGTCTGCTGGTCGGGATATTGTGCTATGCTCAATCAGGTTATATCAGTACAATATCGATAGACTATTTGCAGTATTTTACTCCAAAGACAAGTTATCTCTGCTCTGATAATAGTGTCGTGATCCTTGGTGATGCAAGCTATATTGATGATATGGATCAATTCTGGAGTTACGGACCATTGATAATAAAACTTGATCCCCAAGGCAATTTAATGTGGCATACGGGACAATCTCTCAACCATGTTAAACATATAGTAGGCACTGGTGTAGATCAATGTTTATCTCATTCCCGCTTCGATGATCATTTCGCAATTATAGGTACTGGGATAGACGATGCAGATGTGGTGCATTTTATTCTGGGAATGCCATCCGGATATAATACGGGCTTTATTGACACAAACGGATCTATTACTATGAATGAGGAAAAATCGTTTGTCTGCTGGGGATGCTATTTCAGCAAAGCTATCCGCTTGCCTAATGGGGAAATATTGGCCTGCGGGAGAATAGGAAAACAGCCAACCGGTGGATATCATGCTGCCTTTTTTAGATTAAGCGCGTTTGGCGATTCTTTGGCCGCAAATTATTATCCGACAGATTCGGGGAATTATGGGAATTCAACCACTGGTAGAAACATGGTACAAAAAGACGATAATTCTGTCTATATTGCCTGCTATCTTGGTTCTGATGATTTGAGTATTTTGCATGCGGATCTGGATGGAGTTATCATCAACCGGTACGACATTAGTGGTTCCAGCCAGGGTTATGGCATGTCGATGCTTTGTGATTCCGATTCTTTATTGGTGTTTACGATAGAAGCCATTGACCAAAATCACAGCACGATTCTAAGCACTATTGATGCCATGGGAGACCTGCAATCTTACAATATTGGCTCCGATTTGTATAGTATTTGCTCAGTGGCATCCACACCAGATTATTTTGTTTTGTTTGGAAGTCATGGATTCGAAAATGCCAGATTGGCAAAATATGACTATAGCCTCCAAAACATCTGGTGTGTGGATTACAATCAGATATCCCTGTGGTCTTCCGATTCTTTTTATGAGCATAATACAGATATTTTAAAATTAGATCAACAAGGCTGCATCTACTTTGTTGGGATCACAAACTATACGCATATCGCAGTGGTGAAGCTATTGCCTAATGGGCAAGTGCCAAACCTGGACGAAGTCCAAACCATAACTTCATCTCCTATCATAGCTTATCCAAATCCCGCACAAAACTCTGTTACCATCGAGCTGGGATATGGTGAACTCCACAAAGCACCAGGCAACCGTATCGAGATATACAATATCAAGGGTCAGAAAGTAAGAAGTATCCCAATGAATAACGCAGCCAGTCCTATTGCTCAGATAGTGTGGGATAGGCGGGATAATGAAGGCAGGAGGTGTCCCACAGGAGTATATCTGATTCGTGAAACAAACAATCCACAGAATACCAAAAAAATAACTCTGGTAAAATAGGAGATTATCATGAAAACGTCATTTCGCATTATACACGTTTTATTAGTACTTAGCTTCTGCAGCATAGTTTTTGCTCAAAGCGGGTACATTAGTTCATTTTCAGTAACAGATTATGAATTAGGTCTTGGTCTTATGGAGATGTTTACTCCCAAAACTATATACGTGAACTCTGACAGAAGTTTAATGATACTTGGGGATGCAAGTTTCTTCGATGATGTTAGTTGGACTTTTATGCCAGCAATCATCAAGCTTGACTCCCAAGGCAATCTCATTTGGTATGAGCCGATTTGGAGCACTTACGGCTCCTGTAGCAACATCATTGGCATAGAGATAGATCAAAACGACGTTGTGCACTTTGTGGTTGGTAGACCAAATAGCTATCATGTAGGATCCATAGACACAAACGGATCTCATAGTCTACATGGTCACAAGTCCTTTGTAAGCGATGGCTCGTCAAGATTCAACCATGCTTTACGCTTGACAAATGGAGAGATTATGATTTGCGGTAAGGTTACGGCGCAGTCTTATGGGAACTATGGAGCCCTATTTCGCATGAGCGCAATCGGAGATTCATTGGCTGCGACATATTATCCACCCGATGTTCAAGGGTATGAAGCAAACAATTGCGTTAAATTAGTACAAATAGATGAGCATTCAGTCTATGTGGCTTCATATCTTAATTCTGATGGTCTTAGTATCTTGCAAACGGATATGGATGGATCAATCCTCAACCGATACGACATTGGCGACAGCTATCAGTATCATGGCACTAATATGTTCCTTGATTCTGATTCCTTAGCAGTTTTTACTATTGATTTCAACAATGGTGATTATAGCACATCACTTACATCCATAGATATCTCGGGAAACATTCGAGTATATAGCCTTGGGTCAAACATGTCTCACATCCTCGCAGCATCAAAAGCTTCTGATGGTTTTGTGCTCTTAGGTATGAATATCCAAGGTGGATTCAGGATATCCAAATTCGACCAATTCATTTCAAACATCTGGTCTGTAAGCTATAGCGGGATAACAACATATGAATCCTTCCCTTTTTCTAAAGAGAAAATACAAATAGATCAATATGGATGTATTTACTTTGCGGGGAGTGAAATTGGGGGCTCTGAATATTTTAATAGTGCTGTAGCGTATAAACTACTACCCAATGGGCAGGTACCTGTGGCAGATGAAGTTCAGACTCCTCCTGTAAATGCAATATCTGCCTATCCGAATCCCATGAAGGATCATCTCAATATCAAGATCACGCAGGATGATAAACCAGTGATTGCTGCAAACCACATAGATATCTTCAATATCAAGGGTCAGTTAATCCGCTCTCTAAAACTGACGAAAGGTGAAACGGTATGGGACGGTAAAGACAGCGAGGGAAAACCATGTCCCAAAGGGATATATCTGCTCCGCTACCAATATGGCACAAGCCATGTAACCAAAATATGCAAAACCCATTAGGAGGGAAAAATGAAACAATCAATGCTTATTCTACTCATTTCGATTATGGCTGCTCTCTGCAGCATGGCATTTGCCCAGAGCGGATACGTATATAACGAGAGCCTGCCGATTGTTCGTATAGCTTCCAGATCTATTTATGTATGCTCCGATAACAGTGTAGTAGTATTGTCTAGCGTCGATGATACTATGGATGAGTGGTGGTATTATCATTTAGCTATCACCAAGCTTGATCCATACGGCAACCTGCTCTGGAGGCAATGGCTGAATCCCAGTGGTTGGCCAGCATGTACAATTACCGGAGTTGATATTGATGCAGAGGATACCGTAACCTTTATCGTCACCTGGATTGGGAGTAGCGTAATTCAATTGGCAACCATAGATAGTGACGGGGTGGTTGCTCCCTTATCTGATCCTATAGATCTCCCTTATTTTTCAATAACTTTCAACAAGGCACTACGCACCCCAAACAATGAAATTGTCGCCGTGGGCAAGGCTTACCAACATGATTGGGTTTTATGGCCTGATGTGTCGTCTGCCTGCTATTTCCGCTTTTCCAGTGCGGGAGATACTCTTGCTACAGCTTTCTGGCCTGTTGATCAGGGAAGTTCAGAACTGGTAGCTGAAGCCTATGATCTGGCTCTGATGGATAATGGCAATATCTTGATTGCCTGTAGATTGCACACTTATAACTGCTCTATCTTGGAAGTCAATCCCGATGGTACGCTTGTTAACCGATTTGATTTACAGGGAGAATACCATTCTTATAATGTGGCTATATGCAGAGAATCCAACAATGCATCATACATTATAGCTTACGTAATGGGTGAGTATCCCGATCATAGCATTCAAGTTGATAGATTTGAAAACGGAGTGTTTGAACCTCTCTTTAGCATATCTTTGTCACGCTTCTTTGTAAACTCAATGATATTGGGGACAGATAATATATATCTATGCGGGAAATTGGGCCTTTATGGTTCTTTACTAAGTTTGACCTACAGTGGAGAATTAAACTGGTCATGGGAACAAGAGGGAGGTAACATGTGCGAAGTGGATTGGAAATATGGCTCCCGCTCGGCTGCATTACTCGCACTCGACAATGAAGACTGCATCTATTGGGCTTGGGGCGATGATCTGTATGGAGCACAAATAATAACCAAGCTCTTGCCCAATGGGCAATTGCCAATAGAGGATGAGGTCCAGACTCCTCCTGTAAGCACTATATCGGCATATCCGAATCCGATGAAAAACCACGTCAGCATAAAAATAGTGCAAGATGATCAGATGATTCGAAACGACAACATAGATATCTTCAATATCAAAGGGCAGCTTGTCCGCTCCCTGAAACTGGTAAATAACGAAACAAACTGGGACGGTAAGGACAAACAAGGACGAATTTGTCCCAATGGTATTTACCTACTCCGTTCTTCTAATCGCAACACACATACAACAAAAATATGCAAAACCCGTTAGGAGGAAAAAATGAAAAAGATTATTATTACGCTATTCAGTCTGCTGGTCGGGATATTGTGCTATGCTCAACCAGGTTATATCAGCACGATATTGATAGACTCATTAGAAGAATTTACCCCAAAAACAGTTTATATCTGCTCTGATAATAGCGTTGTGATCCTTGGTAATGCAGGTTTCATGTTTGACATGGGTCAATTCTGGGATTACGGACCCTTAATAATAAAACTTGATCCCCAAGGCAATTTAATGTGGCATCAAATGGTTGATTGCAACACATTTCCTACAGAAATTGTTGGTATTGAGATAGACGAAAACGATGTGACGCATTTTATTATTAGCAAACCATTCAGTTATAGGATTGGCTTTATTGACGCAAACGGATCATTTGTACTACATGAGGAAAAGTCGTTTTCTTATCAGCCTCATTTCAATAAAGCTATTCGCATGCCCAGTGGGGAAATTTTGGCCTGCGGGAGAATTCGTGAGTCTCAGAACTATGAGTTTAGTGCTGCTTTTTTTAGGATGAGTGCACTTGGTGATTCTTTAGCTGCCAGTTATTATCCCCCAGATACCCTAAATAGCACTCTGGATATTACCGGGCGAAACATGGTGCAAAAAGACGATAACTCGGTCTATATTGCCTGCTATCTGGGTTCTGGTGATTTGAGTATTTTGCATGCAGATCTGGATGGAGTTATTATTAACCGATACGACATTAGTGGCTCAAGCCAATACTTTGGCATGTCGATGTTTTGTAATTCCGATTCATTGATGGTGTATACGGTAGAAGCTATTGACCTGAATTTCAGCACGATTTTAAGTACTATTGATGCAATGGGAGACTTGCAGTCCTACAGTATTGGATCCGATTTCTACGGAATTTGCTCGGTGGCATCCACACCAGATTTTTTTGTTTTGCTTGGAAGTCATCAAATGGAAAGAGCCAAACTGGCAAAATATGATTATAGCCTACAAAATATCTGGTCTGTGGATTACAATGAGATTGCTCTGTGGTCTCACGGCTCTTTTTATGAGCATAATACAGATATTCTAAAATTTGATCAACAAGGCTGCATTTACTTTGTTGGAATTGTGAACTTTACGGATATCGCAGTGATGAAGCTTTTGCCTAATGGACAAGTGCCAAACCTGGACGAAGTCCAAGCCACAACTTTATCTCCTATCACAGCTTATCCAAATCCCGCACAAAACTCTGTTACCATCGAGCTGGGATATGGTGAGCTCAACAAAGCACCAGGCAACTGTATCGAGATATTCAATATCAAGGGGCAGAAAGTTAGAAGTATCCCAATGGGTAACGCAGCCAGTCCTATCGCTCATATAGTGTGGAATAGACGGGATAATGAAGGCAGGAGGTGTCCCACAGGAGTATATCTGATTCGTGAAACAAACAATCCACAGAATACCAAAAAAATAACCCTAGTAAAATAGGAGATTATCATGAAAAAATTAATTCTTTTCGCCCTTTGCATTATGTTGGGAAGTCTTTTATTCGCTCAAACAACGGTTTTTCGCACCGTAACTATTGATTCGTTAACCTTAGCAGACATGAGGAACTCAGTATCAAATTCATCAAGCGAGTATTACGATGAATTCTTATATCAGAATCGGACAAGTTCCACCCAACAGGAATATGAACCAGAGTTTCCAGATTCACCGTCATCAAGCTCATCACCATATGATCCTGGCCCAGACTATTTGAGGATCAAACATTCTGCATATCTATTGAAAAATGCAATTTTTGGAAGTTCCCAGCTGACGAATCTTGAAACCATAAACTTAAATATTGCTTCAATTACCGATGATCTCTCTCTATTGTCAGCATCTTTTACAGACACATTGGTTGAATGTACAGATAGAGCACTTAAGTTGGGTTATCTTGCCATAAACGCTTCGATGCTATATGATTGTTTGTATCATTATTATCAAAACATGGACACATCCGATCCTTATTACGCACCTTATGATGAGAACTTAGGAAAATTGAAGAATGTAATGTTAATGTGCACAGATTTAATGATGAGTTCTGAAGCATATTACAGATTAATATTTGAAAATCCAGGCAGCTTCCCAAATTCATACAACAAGTATCAACACGGTTATTGGGCTCATAATTTCCCAAGTAGTGCCCAACCTGAGCATCCAGGATTCAGTTTAATTCAATACAGATTATCGATGTATGGCGCATTAGGATTGACTTCATTGTTGCTGTCTGTGACCGATTCCAGTATTGAAGACGAAATGTTAGACATTGTGTCATATGTGGACAGTATGCTGGTTACAGCAGAAATACCATTAACTTTCTCAGATGAGTATAAGAAGGCTGGCATGTTGGCTTTTCATACTTCGAATAGCGGAGCATATTTTGAGAGCATGTGCTATATGAATTTTCTCATGCAACATTTATCACCATACTTTGTGGCCAGAAAAAGACTATCAAACAACAACGTAAATTACTTCGATAATCCATACATAGTATCATGGATCACTGATATGACACAAAAGGTATCACCCACAGGGGAAGACTGGGCATACAATGATTCTAAATACTTAGAAGCGATAACTCCTTGTATTGCATATGCCTTCTATCAAAATACGTCTGAATCCCAAAACATTAGCAGTAAATGTTCATGGTACATTCGCACAAAAAAAGATTGGGGATTTGGATCGTTAATAGAAAACGGCCACATAGAAAGTAGTAAATTTTATGTTTTGTACTTTTCAGACCCTTATAAATTCCCCAAGATGTTAAATAGCAATGATATACCAAATGTGATCAGTGAGGGGTCATGGTCGAATTCCGAGTTTTCAGTTCTTACGGCATTGCCTGATGTGCCCGCAGTTGATAGTGCAGTGTACCGATCAAAACCAACCATGCAAATAACTCATGAAAACAGCTTTTCTGGCTATCATAGTCAGGCTGATCAATCCAGCTATTCGTTTTTCTATAATGGTAAGCAGTTTCTTATTGATCCTGGTTATTACCGTACAGGTTGGAACGATGGAAGGACTTTTTGTCGATCACCATATGCACATAATATGCTCATCGTAAATCCATCTGAAACAGCACAAAATGATTTACTAAACAACTTGGGTGGTAACTATCGGCCGTTAAGTGCTTTTCAATATTACGAAAAAGAGACTGTGACTCCAGAAGAGATGGTCGAAGACCCTTGTTTTAGAGAATACTTCCAAAAAAGTCCCGATTTAGACATACTTAGCCTAAAACTTGGGTACCGCAATTCTGATAATAACTCTCTGCCACTGGCGCAACAAATACAAATAGCAAGTCTATCACGATCGTTTGTCAGAGACAAGGACTTGTTTGTTGTCTTTGATGATGTTACTTCACATGACGAAGAGAATTTCTATGACTACTGGAATCTCTTGCAATTTGGGGTACGTCCGAGTTCAGAGGCAGACATTGAATTAAATAACAATGTGTTCTCAGTAAAGCGAGACTCTGGGTCCGGGTTTGATTACCTGGAAATTGCTTGTGGATCCTTTTCACCATATTATTCGGGAACCGTTAAGGAAACTTCTGTGAATTCATTAGATTTTCCAAATTGTGCAAATTTGCCTTATGATAGTCATATTCGGGGTAAACAAGTCGCAACTGCAGCTCAAAATCCAAAGTTTATTACAGTTTTAGCCCAAAGATCAGGTGGTACTCCCAGAGTGCTTGATTCTGTTACCGTAATTGATTCCATATATTGTACTGCTGTTACAAGTGTATCAAGTAGCGTACCGGCTACGGAAACCTTAACACTTATTGGATGTACTGATGGGGCTGATCAGGCAATTGATATATTAGATACTGCTATTGAGACAGATGGAAAAATGTTTATGGCTACTAAGTATAGAGATGCTCCGTCTATCTCTTTAGATCGATCCATTGTTTTGTTAAATGGAGAATACCTGCAAGTTGATGATACTGATCTCTTGCGTTTGTACAACAGTGATATAAAAGGAATCACAGCATCATATATGCAAGAGAAGCTGGATGTGGTATGTCACGATACCTCAATTTCACATCCGAGATTTAAGATATATAGATCAGGTGCTGATCCAGATCAATTCACAGCTATTATGCAGACAGCGATTCCCCCTGTTATTCCTGAACCGATACCCAATCCCGATCCAAATTATCGTTTCACCTCTACAGATATTATTCAGTCTTTAGCCTATGATGATCAGTATTTCTATGTGAATTATGCCTGGGCTGATTTAGAGGCGGCAGGATTGATTAGTGATGATCTGTTAATCGCTAAGGGAACTATCCCGCAAACCGAGCTTAATACCGATCTTAATATTCAGGGAGATATTGAGATAACTGGCAATGTCACAATCGCAGGTGGTGCCAGTATGGATATAGGCCCAAACAGCTCAGTATTAATTTCCGAGGGAGTTAGAATCCACAACTATGGATTACTAACTATAGATGGTGGAGATTCGAGATCGATAACTATGGATACCAGTGGCCAACAATGGTCTGGTATTGTTACTTACCAGAATGCCTACCTTTTTTGTAACAACGCTATTATTGAAAGTGCCATGACTGGCATTCAGGTCAGAGGAACAGCAACAATCACCAATAGTGAAATCATGAATTGCGATCAGGGTATATCCATAGATACGAGAACTCCCTTCATCATCGAGAATAATAGGATACTACAAAACAGTTCCGGCATCGTGGTTTTGAACAATTATATCGCCAGTTGCTTAGGGTATATAGGCGACAATGAGATAACGCAAAATGACGTAGCTGTGCTGATCTACAATAGCAATACCATAATTTCCAAGAATGATATTCACAATAATGCCTCGGTGGGGCTATTCATGCTCCGGAGCTCCGAGCCGATAGTCAGAGAATGCAATATCTCTTATACTGAAAGCGATGGTACGTCAGGGCCAGAAATATGGCTGTTAAACGACTCATATCCGATTTTAGACGATGGTTACAATGATATCAATGCCGATGGAATAGGATATTCTCTTTATTACCAATCCTATGATGTGCCTAAGCCTATGAAAGCAACAAATAATTATTGGGGAACCACTGATAGTCATCAGATCCGAGCCTCAATTTTTCCTCTGCAATGGGATGTGAATTTTGAACCGTATAGTTGGGAGCCAAATACATTCTTCATACATTCAGGAAATAACCTGTTTCAGCAGGCTCTGGCGGCAGAAGAAAGCGGAGATCAAGTGCTGGCTAAGCAACTATATACCACCATAGTTACAAATGAACCGGATAGTCTGTATGCTTTGCAGAGCTTGGGAAGGTTGAACTCTATTTATGCAGGATATCCTGACTTGCTAAGCGATTTGCGCGGAATCTATGATGCTTACATGGTAGCGTGTAGCGACAGTATCTTACTAAAAAGTGCTCAAGCCAAATATGCCATCGTTGATAGATTAGATGGCCTGTATCCAGATGCAATACAAGTTTATGAAGACCTTTTATTGCTTTCCGCTACTGAATTGGATTCGCTCTTATGTCTGCTTGATATAGCCTATACCGTGCAGGATATGTATTACGAGGATCCAGGCAAGGGGGCGCATTCGGCAATGTCGTATCAATCAAACGGAATCTCAATCTCTACACTCAAGGATGCGAAACATACGGTAGATAAGCTATGGGATCAAATAATGGCCGAATCAGAAGATGAGTCAATGTACAACGCTCCGGTTCCGACTGTATTGGAGCTAAGCAATTATCCCAATCCCTTCAATCCCTCCACCACGATAGCATTCTCATTACCGGAAGAAAGCAAGGTGCGCCTTTCTATCTATAATATCCGGGGACAAAGAGTACGAAATCTGATAGATGGTGATATGATGAGAGGTTTCCACAAGGTGATTTGGGATGGTAAAGATAACGGTAACAGCTTAGTTAGCTCCGGCTTGTATTTTATCAGAATTGATAGCGAGAACAATACGTTAGTCAAAAAAGTAATGATGCTGAAATAGTGTCATATGAATATAAGTTGCCTTAAGGCCTTTTTGCATAAAGGGCTCTTCAAAGCATGAGTTAAGGGCACGGTCATTTGATCGTGCCCTCGCTCATTTATTTACGGCTATTGCTGAGAGCTTGCGGCCTGACAATGCATGGTCACGGCAGCAACAAGATACTCCACGGCTTTTAGGTAAATATCTTCGTGCATGAGCCTGAGCGACTGCCATATCGGTATTTATATGGCGCAAGAACAAAGGTAGTTTGGCAAGCTTGACCAAGAAATGATTCAGTTTCCCGTCCAATCCTTCCGTGTCTTTCGCGGTTTATAAATCAAATCAGAAAAGCCAGTGTGTCCCATCAGGTTGGCCACAGATCTCCATCATTTTAGTCACTCCTTGAATTGAGTCCTGTAGAACGATCTCTCTGTAAATAATAAAAGGAACTGGCATTCCCCCAAAATGTCGAGTCACTCTTTTGATAATGAACTTAATGATAAGATCTTAGCTGTCATCTATGCCTATGTGTTTTAATTTATACTTTTGGCAGTTAAGATTCATGATTAAAGCATTAATATCCTCCTAATCCGAGTCTCATCGGGACGGCATTTTAGATAGCAACCTACAGCTACACAAGGTTATAGAGTCCTGTAGGGACGGCATTTCAGATAGCAAATACCGACCAGTCCATAATCAGACTCTCGTAAAATAGGGGAATGCCTGTAAAAGGAATACCTCAATAAATCTTGACTAATTATCTTGAAGAAATAAATTGCCTTTCTAAAAGGAGTTTATGATATGAAAGCAGATATGATCATTACGAATATTAGACAATTAGCCACCATGACCTCTGGCGGCAAAGCTAAGACAGCCCAGCAGATGAATGATGCCGGCATCATCGAAAACGCTGGAATCGCCATCAAAGACGGGCGCATCCTGGAGCTCGGCTCTTCTGCTGAAATAGAGAGAAAATACACGTGGGACGAAGCCATCGATGCCAGTGGGCGGATTTTGACCCCCGGCTTTGTGGATAGCCATACGCATCCTGTCTTTGTGCATACCCGGGAGGATGAATTTGCCATGCGCCTGGCGGGTAAAAGCTATGTGGAGATCTCTCTGGCCGGCGGAGGAATTCGCAGCAGCATAGCTTCCACCAGGGCTGCCAGCGCTGCCGAATTGGTGGAGCTCAGCCTGCCCAGAATCCGAAAAATGATGGCTCTGGGGGTCACTACTCTGGAGGCAAAAAGCGGATATGGCCTCAGCGTGGAAAGCGAGCTCAAGCAGCTAAAAGCCATTGCTGAACTCTCCCAAATCCTGCCCATCGATATCGTGCCCACCTTTATGGGTGCCCATGAGTATCCTATTGAATATGAAAACGATCATGCCAGCTATCTGAGAATCCTCATAGATGAGATGATTCCGGCGGTAAAAGAGCAGGGCATTGCCGAATTTTGCGATATCTTCACCGAGTCTCATGTGTTTAGCATAGAAGAATCGCGTCGGGTGCTGAGAGCAGCCAAAGACCATGGGCTCAAGCTGAAAATGCATGCCGATGAGATAGTCTGGATAGGTGGGGCAGAGCTGGCCGCAGAAATGGGCTGTGTGTCTGCAGATCATCTGGGTGCCGCTTCCGATCAGGGAATTATGGCACTCAAAGCAGCCGGAGTGATTCCCACTTTGCTACCTGCCACCCTCTTTTCTCTGGCTTCCAAGGCTTATGCCCGCGGACGCTTTATGATAGATAGCGGCCTGCCGGTAGCCATTGCTACGGATTACAATCCCGGTAGCTGCAATTGTGACAGCATGCCTTTTACCATGAGCCTGGCCTGTCTGCAAATGGGATTTACGCCCATCGAAGCACTCAGCGCAGCCACCATCAACGCAGCCTGTGCCCTGGACCTTCAGGATCAAGTGGGCTCGCTGGAGATAGGCAAGCTGGCCGACATCATTTTCTGGGATATCCCCAGCCTGAACTTTATCCCCTACCATCTGGGTTCCTCTCATATAGTGAAGGTTCTCAAACGTGGCCGCCGCATCTATAAGGCACAATAAACTATGGCCTTAGACGATTACCGAATCATCGAGACTATCCATCAATCCCGCCGCTTTATCTTGTATAAAGCTCAGCGGTTGCAGGATGGAAAACAGGTCTTGATCAAGACTCAGGCTCCGGCCCAGATCAGGGACCAGAAGCTATCTGAGAGCCTGAAGAGTGAAGCCGAAGCAGCAATGCAGCTTGCTCACCCGCATATTCGCAAAGCGCTGGACTATCTTTCAGAAGGCCAAGATCTGGTCGCCGAATACGCCCCGGGACTGGCTCTGATAGAATACCTCAGGCAATATTCCGAAAACGTGACCCTCCACCAATGCCTGATCTGGGCGCGAGACCTTCTGCATGCCCTGATCTATGCCTCCAAAAAGCAGATCAGCCACTACAATCTCAATCCTTACAATATCATAATCAATGCAGCCTCAGAGCTGAAGGTGATTGGCTTTGGCAAAAATCGGGATGCCTGGAAACACTCCGAAGGCAGTTTGAATTATCCCTATCCCATGCTCTATGTGGCTCCGGAGATATTTAAGACCTCAAATCCGCATCCGAATTCTGATATCTATTCCTGGGCGGTAGTGCTCTATCAGAGTTTGTGCCGGGAATTGCCCTGGCGGCTGGATAGCTTCATCGGGCCGGATGAACAGAAGCTGCAGAGCTTTAGCCGGGGCGTTACTTTGCCAAAGGCCGAGAAAGTGCCAGACGGGCTATACAGCGTTCTGCTTGCTTGCCTCAAGCTGGACCCTTGCGAGAGGATTCAAGACTATGCTGAACTGCTGGATATTCTGCAACATGAAGTTGCGGAGCTCGACTGGAGCTATCATGAGCCCGTAGAGGCACCGGTGACGCCTCCGAGGTCTGAGCCTGAATTTGCTGAGGCAGATGAGGAAACTTCTTATATCCCTGAGGTATCACAGATAGCGCCTATTGATACAGCTACAGGACTCCTCTCTGCTGAAACTATCACCGAACCTGAAGAGGATCTGAGCCCTGAGCCGCCCATCACCGAAAGCCTTGAAACAGAAAACGAGATCGAAGCTGAAATCACAGAATTTGCTCCAGAACTACCAGCTTTGATGCTTGAGGAGCCCCCAGAGCCAGATTTTCAGGAAGATCCCGCCCGGCCAGAGCAAGATGAATTCACCATGGCTCAGCCATCCACAGCAGAAGAGGACAAGGCTGATGCAGGTATAGCAGAGCCTTCTGAGCCCCCTGAAACAAAGCAGGAAGAAGCCCCTGAGCCTAAGATTGCTGAAGGGGAAGAAAGCCCAAAGCCTGCCGAAGCTCCCGCATCGCCTCCTTCAGAGATAAAAGAAGCGCCCCTTAGCCAAAAGCCTATTCCCCAAAGCAAATACACGGATAAAAAGCCTGAGCCTTATCCGGACAGTCCCCAGGAGCTCGGCACCATGAGAAAAAGCTTTATTGTCTTGATGATTCTGAGCATCATCATCTTATCCTATGTGCTGATCCAGCGTTTTGCCTTTCAGCATAAACCGAAGTTTGAACTTACCGAAGACGAAGCTGTAGATATTCAGGATATCACCCTTCCCATCCTGGCGGAAAACATTCCCCTGGATATGCTTTGGGTCCCCTCGGATACACTGATCATGGGCAGCATCTCTCCCGAAGCGGCAGACGATGAATTTCCTCTGCTCACCGTAAAGCTCAATGGATTTATGATCAGCCCCAAAGAAATCACACAAGAGCAGTGGAATATGGTGTATGAAACAAATCCATCTCTGAATATCGGAGCAAATCACCCGGTAGAAAACGTCTCGTTTTATGACGTAATTGAATACTGCAACGCCAAAAGCAAAAAAGACGGCCTCACTCCGGCTTACGACTATCATGGCACCGAGATCAGCTGCGATTTTGAGGCGGATGGCTACCGTTTGCCCACCGAAGCGGAATGGGAATTTGCCGCCAAGGCCGGGATCGGTAAAAACTTCATGCGTTACAGCGGCTCTGATGACCCCGATGAGATCGGCTGGTATTCCGAAAATTCCCTGGCCCGCAGCCAGGCCGTGGGCAGCAAAAAGCCCAATTCCCTGAAGCTCTATGATATGAGCGGCAACGTCTATGAATGGGTGTGGAATTGGTATGCTCCCTATAGCTACCGCGTGGGAAATCTTTATAGCGGCCCTGCGGACGGGACAGATAAAGTGATCCGGGGTGGATCCTGGTATCATAATGCGGACCAAATGCGCACTACTGCCAGAGAGTATGTGAAGCCCTATATAAAGACCGGTTTCATCGGCTTCCGGGTGGTGCGGAGCCGGTAGCTACAGCAGTAACCACGCCTTTGCAACGAACTTGATTTTAACATGTCTTCGACTCGTGATGACTCGAAATCTCAAGTCAACTCGAGTCTAAGACATGTGAAAGCCGAGACTGTGCATCAAGGAAAGCAAGCGTCCGAGATAGCCAAAATGAGTAAGGACACAATCTGATGACCGTGCCCTGATTCTCATTTTGGTGATGCCTTAGAAAACCCCTTTTACAGAAAGGCTTTCAAGCAAACGGTAGCCATTTGATGCTATTTCATCAGCATCATTTTGTGGGTATAGCTATTTCCAGCCGCGTATAGCTTCACAAAGTAGATGCCAGAGCTTACTGTGCGGTTTCCATCATCTCTGCCGTCCCATACAAACTTATGATGTCCGCGCAACATGTTTTCACTGACTAAGTCCTTAATCTTTTGACCTTTGATATTAAAGATCGTCAGCTTCACTTTTGAATCCTCAGGAATACTAAATGCTATTGTAGTGATGGGATTGAAAGGATTAGGGTAGTTTGAGCTGATCACAGAACTGTTGGGAATCGGGACGAGGTCTTCTTCTGTATTATATAATTGGTTCAGCTTATCCCAATGCTCAGCATGTCTGGCATTATATACCTTGCGGTTTGGATATATATATTGAGTATATTTTGTGGTAATTGGTCGTTTGCTTTGATCCATGGCTGCCAGTTGAAGCACGATCTCCAAATCCATCACTGCCAAAAGAGAATCAATCTCACTTTCGGGGTCAGTCAGCCGGACTTGAATCATATCAAAAGACCGTTGCACATAAAAGTGGACAAAAAATATATGTAAATAGTTCTTGACAAGATAGATAGCCTCAACAATATGGTTCCATCATTAGACAGGAGTTAATCATGGAAAAACAGATCATCAC
>JALNWR010000031.1 GCA_023230795.1 Candidatus Cloacimonadota bacterium | reverse complement strand
TTGAACAGTTCAATATCGCCCAAAGGAATGCCCGCATGACGTGCGACTTCCTCAGCGAGGGGCCGGTTTGCATTTCCGGTAATAAGCTTTAACTTGGAAAACATTTTTGGTACTCTCTTCGTGATAAAGTTCTTGCGTTATGGGTAAAAAAACCCAGTTCATGAAAATGACTCTGACACTTTTTCAGAGCCTCTTCGCTATCAAAAATTCCAAAACAGCTGGGCCCACTTCCGCTTAACATACTTCTTCTGGCACCAAATTCAGCAAGGGCAATCAAAAGATCATCCACCATAGGGTACATGCTTCGAACTTTGGGCTCCAGTCTATTAAACATTGTGGCTATAGGGTCTTGTGGATCAAAAAGCTTCGCCTCGCCTGGAACAGGGATTT
The DNA here is from genome assembly GCA_023230795.1 of Candidatus Cloacimonadota bacterium. Taxonomy (GTDB): domain Bacteria; phylum Cloacimonadota; class Cloacimonadia; order Cloacimonadales; family Cloacimonadaceae; genus UBA5456. The sequence continues at coordinate 16,391 of JALNWR010000031.1, read as the reverse complement.
CCACGGCGCCATAAGCAGTTCCGGCAGATATTTTCAGGCCGGGATTTACCAAAAGGATGTTCTCCAACAGGATATCATCCCAAGGGCTGATCCGTTCGCCCCGGTTTTCACCAAGGGCAGTACCACCTTCGAGAAAGAAATTGATGTCGCTGCCAAATCTGGCTGCAATCTCATGTCTTTCCTTCTGGCTTAGATTCAATTGCCAAAGTCTGTCCAGCATCACAATCGCATTCGCTGCGTTTGAGCTGCCGCCGCCGAGGCCAGAGGCGATAGGAATCCGCTTTGTTAAGTGAATTTCCACGCCGGAGGACACTTTATACCTTTCCTTTAAATAGCTGGCAACCTTGTAAATAAGATTATCCTCGCCGTTCAACTCAGCAATTGATGACCACAGTATTATGCGGCGACTTTTTGTCAAAGAATATTTGATGCTATCAAAAAGGTCAATACCGCAGAATACGGTATTGACCTCATGGTAATGCTCAGGGAGCTCTGAGAGCACCTCAAGAAATAGATTTATTTTTGCGTAAGAAACGGCTAACATTCTTCTTCTGTTTCTTTGGCACTTCATCCCCGTAATAGTAGTAGTAATAGTAGTAGTAATAGTAGTAGTTCTGCTTGCTGTAATACTTCTGCACGTAAATGCCGTTTACGATGATACCATCGATCTTGGAATCGATATTTTCCATGAGCTCTTTGGTACGTTTGATGATGCCCTTGTCGGTTTGTCCGCAGCGAACCACGACGAAGGTCATATCCACTTTTTTGGTCAGAATCAGAGCATCGGTTACCGCAATGACGGGAGGAGTGTCAAACAGCACATAATCATAGCGTTTCCTAAGCTCGGCTACAAAGACATCAAACCTGGGTGAAGCGATCAATTCTGAAGGATTAGGCGGCACAAAACCGCTGGTAATGATATCCAGATTCATGATTCCGGAGTCTTTGACGACTTGATCCACTGTAACTTCAGGATCGATCAAATAGTCACTGGAACCGTTTTCTTTGTCCAAACCAAACTTGACGTGGATGGTAGGACGTCTCATATCCATATCCACCAATACTACTTTGGCATTCATCTGCGCCAGGGTAATGGCCAGATTGGCGACGGTGGTGGACTTACCCTCTTTAGGGCCGGATGAGGTTACTAGGAGACTGGTGCTACCTTCAGATTTTCGGGATAGAATATTGGTACGTAAAGTGCGATAAGCTTCTGCTATGGGAGATTTTGGCGCATAATGCGAGACCAGCTGCTGCATCACAAAGTGCATGGAGCGCGTGAGATGTTCCCGGCTTTCTCCCTCAGCCTGTTCGATCATATCGTTAAATTCTGCCAGCTTTTCTTCCGCTTCACGGATGGTGGGGATGGTGCCCATAATAGGAAGGCGCACATAGTTTTCCATATCTTCCAGAGTGCGCAGCTTGTTGTCCATAGAGTGAACCAAAAAGGCCACTCCCACCCCCAAACCGAGTCCAAGAATGATTCCCACCAAGATGTTCATGGAAACCCTGGGTTTGATCGGCACAGTTGGTTTTGTGGCATAGTCTATGATGCGAATATTACCAATCTTTGCCTGCTCGGCGATTTTGGCATCTTCATACTTTTCCATCATAATCCCATGAATCTTACTATCCAACAGCATATTGCGGGAAAGTCTGGCCAGCTCAAGCTCGGTATTTGGCAAGGAAATGATGCGCTTATCATACATCTGTTGAGTTTGCTCAAGACCATCCACCCTGGTACGCGCGAGCTCCAGATCGATATTCGCCTGAATCAAGCGGCTCAGCATATCATTTCTGGTCTTAAGCGGATCACTGCCCACAGAGACGGTCACCAGCTTACGAATCTCACGATCCAGATTGATGCGGGTGTTTTCCAATTCCCGATTTAGCAAAAGAATCTGGGGGTGATCCAGGGGATATTCGTTTTTGGTGATGAGCTTGGTTATCAGTCCCTGAGTTTCCACTGCCTGTCTTCTAAGCTCTTCTACATAAGGAGCTTTGGTCAAATTCTCAATATCCACCAAGAGAGAATCCTGTTCGTGCAATTGCCGGGTAAGGATCTCCAGAGACTTCGCTGTAACAGCCTGTTCGGTGAGAGCAGCTTCCAGCATGGCCTCCACCTCTGTAGCTTGTTCGATAAGTTTTTCGGTTTCGGTGGTAAGTTCGGTGAGTTTATTTAGGTTCTTAAATTCTCTCAGATCGTTTTCAGAGGCTTGTAAACGTCTGCTGATGGCATCTAACTGGGTTTCCAAAAACTCACGGATAGTAGTGTATTCCAGTCTGGCGTGCTGCGTATTCTGCTGCTGGATAGCCTCGGCTATGGCGTTTACAGCGGCCATGGCTTCTGTGGGGCTGGTAGATTCCATGCTAAGGGTGAGAACATCCGTGTCCCGCTTTGATTCTACCTTAACCTCGGATAGGCCACCAACGGGATTCTCTCTTGAAGCCATAGGAAAAAGGTCCCAGTCAGGGTACTTTTTCATGATCTCCCAGGCCAGGGTGAAAGTTGGTCTGCTTTTGATCAGTTCAATTTGATTATTAATGTCGTTTCTACCCATGCCTGTGCTTGCGATTAGCATAAAATCTGCACCCGTCTGTTGATCTTCCAGCAGGATTCTGTTTGCAGCAGAGTAAATCTTGGGTTGTCTGGCAGTATAAAACACTGTAGCTGCCAGCACGAGGACGAATATCATCACGATAAGATAGCGATATTGCAGTAATATGCGTAAATAATCTGATATCTTTATTTCATCTTGAAGCTGTTGATTTTGTGCTTGATTTTCCACTTAAGCCTTCCTTAATTTATAATCCAGATACCAGGTTATACACACTGAGCGTAATTGCCACTTTGGACAAGAAATCCGCGACCCGGGAAAAAGCATAGAAGATAGTTCCAGAAACCACAACGGTATCTCCTGGCTGAAGAGCGGGAATCAATTCGGTATCACCCGTCTCCAGATATTCTTTAAAATTTACCCATAATACTTTTTCGCTTTCTGCCACAGGGCGCACAATACGGATTTTGGTGAGTTTGGCATCTTCGCTGGGACCGCCTGCCAGAGCTAACAGGGTTAAAAAATCTGTATCATCCGGAACCACGTAGAGTCCCGGCTTGGCTACCTGGCCAAGAATATAGGTATTCATCTTTAATTTTTCTACACCGCTCCGGGCACCATCAAAGGTGTATGCCGATATATTACTCGAAGGCGTAAAGCTAACCGAGCCTTGAGCAAATAACATTAAACTTATACAGGTCAATAGGATCGCAAACAGAATCTTTTTCACATTTTCCTCTTTTGCATTTTATGTAAAAATCCTGAGCATGGCTTTATAGTCAAGCACTTTCTTAAAGCAGGGTCCAAACGAATGTTGGAGCCTGTCACTATCTCATAACTATTAGAAGCACTCTTCATGCTATACTCTGAGCATTACAATAAAACATCATTTCAGCCTTTTACCTTTCCCATCCCGGTTCAATTACAAACTCCTTGAAAGTGGGTTAGGTGTAAATTCATTTAGGACGGCACAGTGCCTGTCTCTTGATCTTGTTTTTAACTTGTCTTCAACTCGAGCTGACTCGAAGGCTCGAGTGAACTCGAGTCGAAAACAAGTTTTAGTCCAGTTGAAAGCATCAGCGCCCAATAGGGAATGTGCCACCATAGAAAGCATAAGCGTTTATTATCGAACGATGAATACACGTTCTGGAGATTCAGAGCCCATGTGCATCTGATGCTCTTCATCCCAATCAAAATAATCTATACGCCAGCGCAGAGCATCACCAGGCACAATGGGATCTTCTGAAGTGATAATAGGGAAGGGCAGAGAAAGGGGATCATCCTCAGTGGCCAGGTTAAAATCTGTGTGCCAGATCAAGTTCCGATCTTCGTCCCAAACCAGGATACGATAAAATCCTGAGGAATCATCTGCTCTGTTCCACCAAAATTTTAGCTCTGAAATATCCTGAAACGAGCCATTATCCGGGCTGATAAGATATGGTTTGGCCAGGATGGCATAAGACACTGTATCTGAGACGGAGCTATTACCGGCGGCATCAAAAAGCTCAACAAAATATGAGTACCAGGTTCTTTCCACGAGGGGTCCGCGGTCCAGATAGCTGTTCTGATTTGCCTGAATCTCGTCTATTTCCACAGGCTCGAGATCGATATCAGAGAAGCGGTAGATTTTCATGTGGCTCAAATCCGTATCAACCAGAGGCTCCCAAGCGATTCTCATCATCTGTCCTTCCGGGACAGCATCAATGCCGTTGTTTTCATCTGTAAGCTCCACCCAAGCGCCATCAATAAAAATGGGCTCGTCTCCCGTATCTCCCAGATGTGGGATCAGGATCGGTTGGGCGGGTGGAGTGGTATCTTTTCCGGTATCATCTTCTCCGGCACAGCCGCTCAATAATAACAGCAGCAAGAGAATGTATCCAAGGTATTTCATTTTTTCCTCCTAAAATCTGACCCGCAGTCCCAGTCTGTTGCTTATTCCGATGGGATTAGTAATCAAAGCGTAATCCAGAAATACGCCATATACTTTGAGACTGGCTCCGCAGCTGAGGTTTGTATCGTAATAACCCAGCCGCAGATTTGCCCGATCATCATAACCCCAATCCAGACCATAATGACTGGTCCCATTGTAGATATAATCATAATCATAGGCCAGGATCACGGTGCTTTTCAGGTTTGGTATGGGTTGCTCTACAGCCACACCTACTTTGGTATTGAAGAGTACCTCATCTTTCATTTCGCTGTTTGTATCCCAGCTGATGGTGGTGCCGGCTACATCCTGGAAATTCATGCCAAAATGCAGGTCTCCCAGGGATTCTTCATCAAAGATTACAGCCAGATCAGTGCGCAGCTTTAGCCCCAAGTCAAAGCCTGTGCCGGTGCCCAGATTGTCCATGATCTTGCGCTGGATAAATTTGACATTGCCACCCAGACCCAGTTCAAACGGGACTTCAAAGAATTGCCAGCCCATATTCGCCCCAAACTTGATGTTTTTGGAAAAGGCAAACTGGTATAGGTTATCCGTAGAACGAAAGGTCCCATCCGGTATTCCCGGCAAGTGGTTGGCAATGTTATTTATCCTTTCATCGACATTGGTGCCTATCAGGTATCTCTCATCAAAACGAGGGATATCGCTAACCGTTAAACTTGTTATATTAAAGGCGATAGACACATCGTTGGGTAGCGGCTGTACATAGCTTAAATGATCATAACTCGCCAGGTTTTTGTACAAAAAGGCATGCATGGCAGAGACCTCAGAATCCCGAATTTGCGAAAGGCCACCGCTATTCCAATATATAGCAGAACCATCGTCGGCCAGCGAGGCAAAGGCCCCGCCCATTCCCAGAGCTCTTACTCCGGCACCGATCATCATAAAATCTCCGGCATACTTGCCGGCGTAAACGGGGAGCACCATTATACAGGCTAAAAGGCTTAGGATTATTATCTTTTTCATCTTTCCCTTCCTTATCTCAGGATTGCCATTTTCATAATTTTCTCAATTTTCTTGTTCCCCTTGCGGGCAACTACTTTATAGAAGTAAGTCCCGTTTGCCAGGATAAATCCTTGTTCATCCTTGCAATCCCAGGCATAGACAGTGCGCGGATATTCATGATACCCCACACCGGTAGGCAGATGACGCATGGTCTTGACCAGGCGTCCGCTGATGGTATATATCTTGATATACACTTCATCTGCCGAATCCGTAAGGATATAAGTAAAGCGGGTTCTGCCATCGTTTTTGGGGTCTTGTGCCTGCCCCAGGACTGGATTGGGATAGTTTCCGATATTTACTATATCAAAGTGATCATTTACGATGAATTGGATTTCACGGGTCATAAAATTGCCATTGAGATCACGGCAATCCACTTTGAGCTCATGATTTCCGCGTCCCAAATCCAATTGATATTTGATCGGAATCCGGCTGATGTTTTCCCGGTTGATACTGATCACATAGTCAGTTTTAGGAACGGCGTTGCCATCCAGGAAAAGCAGGATGGAATTGTCGATCACATCGATGCCATTGGCATCGGACAAAAGCAGTGATATCACGCCATCTCCGGCTACATATCCGCCCACGGTAAATTCCTGGTCTCCCACGTTTACATCCACTGAGGGCAGCTTTTTATCCGTATTCCTGAAGAGGGCGAAAATGCCTTCCCGGCTCACTTCAAAGCTAACCTTATCGGCAGATACAATCACATGTCCGCCGTGCAATATCCATTTCTGATATTCATCGTTGTAGCGATAAATCTTGTAGCTATTATCAGATTCGTTGGCTTGAGTATCTTCATCCGTATCGTGATACAGGAAGGTAAGCTCCAGCCGTTTCCCGCTCACAAAGAATCCCAGGGTATCCACCAAAGTGCTGTCCAATATCTTGATTTCATAAGGCGTGGAGTATTGATCATCCCCAGTTACGTCGGGATGCCGCATAAAAATTTGCTTCACATCCGGTTGATTGAGTGGCAAGATCTCAGATAGTCCATTTATGGCAATCCCAGCCGTGCCAGAGCTCACAAAGCCAGGGGGAACATCACATACGAGATTGTTGTCTATGCTTTGCAAGCTGGCTCCGGAGGAATCCACGCTAAAATAGTTCATCGGCACTGTAATGGAGATATAGTTGTTTGTATTCACAAAGAAGTGCCACTCTGAAAAAGCATTAGTTGTATTTACCCTGGCTTCCAGAGTAAGGTAGCCATTGGGTATATTTTGCAGATCAATCTCGTCCCAGCGTTCTTCATTCACCTCCAAAGGTGCAAAATCCTGGGTGGAAAACAGCTCCTCAGGCACACCATGCCTTCTTACAAACAGTTTTAAATCCGTGGTTATAGAAGGTGTATTGCCGATATTGATACTCTTCACCCGCAGTTTGGGCTCGGCATTTCCGGGGTCAAAGACTATATCGCGCAAAAACAGATCGGGGCCTGCCACCTGAATAGCCTCCAGGGGAGATTCATAGGCCATGCTGTCCGCTGTAGTAAAGTAATACTTAAAGAACAGCTCCTTACCGGTTCGGAACTTTCTTAGTTTCCCGGTGGTAACCCAGATGCTACTATCTTCCTGGCTCATCTGCATGGGTAGATCCTCCCAGGTAATCGTAGTCCCACTTTGCGAAACTATGCTATCTGTACGCACCGAGCAGTACATATCCATTATCGTATCCATGCTAAAGACCCTGGCGCTGAAGCCAATGGAATCAGCATAGCTTGGCGCTTTGGGAAGGCACTCGTGATGTTTGATGGCAGGCCGGCCCACTCCAAAGAAACTATGTCCTATGTATTCTTTGGTGGGAGAGTATCCGGCTACAAAGACCTTACGTGTATAGTTTGTATCCGTTGCCGGAAGGACGTATGTGGCATTATACTCTCCGTTAATCACCGGCAGATCGTAAGGCACATTCAGGACTTTCTCATTTAGATTCATGATATACAATCTGGCTGCAGAAACATCCGGGGGAAATTCTGCCTGGACTCTTAGCGTATCTCCGGCGGCAGGGTTAGCATTCAGCACACTGACAGACTGATCTGAAACAGGTTTATTCAGCCTGATCAGCGGGTCTCCGATATATGCAGACCCATCTGTCATAGCCTTACGGGGAGCCGGTGAATCTGTGATGGTATAAAACCTGGCCAAAGCATAAAGATAGGCTTCTGAAAAGAGTTCAAAATCGTGAGAAAACGCGGCTTCATTAAAAGCCAATCCCCAGTCTTCGTCCTGAGTCAGATAGCCGAGGCCGGTGAAACCCAAAGCCACTATCCCCCCTTTGTCAGCCGTGTTGACCAGGGCTTCGGAGATTGAATTCGCCCCATTTGTATCAAAGGCCGAGGCATAACAGGCCAGAGACAAAAAGATCGGATAGGTTTGATTGTTCAGCGTAGCCACATCATTGAAATTAAAGAGGTTGTAGTCCGCCCAAACCCTTCCTCCGCCATGGCCCATAAACTGCACATATTGAGAACCGCTGTTGATGGCATCTTTGAGGTTAAAGGTCCCGCCGAAATAATCCGGGCTTACGGTTTGAGTGGTAGTATATACTCTTGTGACCCGGTAGTCTTGGGGTACACAGCGACGGCGAATGCGTTCAGACTGCTGGGAGAATATGTCGTTTTCATCATCGATTTTGCCCCCGGCGGTGAAGGTTATATGGTTATTCCACAATCTATTGGTGTGCAGATTTTCCCGATATGATTGAGCCTTGAGAGCGTAATCCAAAATCTGCTCCGGGGTCCAGATACAGATTCTGGCTACAGTGATATCCGGCACCGTGTCTTCACCCACTATACAGCCATACCAGGTGTCTGTGGCGGTAGCACCATGTTTGTAGGTCCAGGATTTCTTTACCGGGATCAGGTTGTATTTGCGACTGGGGCTATTATCTCTGGTATCAGCCACTCCTTCTCCCAAAAGCATTACGTGAGATAGCTCGGGCGCGCCCCAATTGTTGTAAGCATATTTTAGAAAGTCTTTTATCGCCTGTGGGGATACTATCCCGCTATTGAACTCATCGTAAATATCCTGCAGATCTACAATCTTCACCACATTACCCTCAGCCTCCCAGATATCCGAAAGCAGCAAAGTGCCTTCAGCCTGGATAAACTCATAAGGAGTGATCACTATCACATTTGCCGCATGCATAGGATTATGCAGATCTGAAGGAAGGTTCAGCCGCATCTGTTTGGGCACTTTCTTGGAGCCTTCTTCCACGGCGTAATAGCGAACTGATTGGGAAGATACGCTATCTTGCAGACTCACAGTCCAGGGTGCAGATCCGTCCACATAAAAAGGTTCGATCTGCAAACTGGTGAATTTGCTGGAGCCAATCTTATATACTGAAACATCCGGCGAGGAAAAGCCCTCCAGTTCAAATTGAATTAGACCATTGGGACGGTCTTTGGGTTTGGTGAACTTTATATAGTCTTGATCTGTTTTGTATTCACGCCAGTAGGAGATTTCGATATAATCCAGAAGCACCTGCTCTCTATCGGCTGATGCCGTATTCCCGGACAGGCTGATATAGACGTTATTTGTCCCGTGTCTCAGAAAGGAATTTGAGATCGGCTCCTGGTTGAAAAATATCTTTTCCGTCTGCCCGGTCCAGGTATGGCTATTTATCATAGCTTGGTTAAGGCGGATAGCAGCCTCATGATCATACTCTCCAGGCCCAAGTTGTTCTTTGTAAGTAAGCCCATGCAAAACTATCTTTGTATTAGCTTTACGAATGATGGTGTCTATGGGATATTGCAGCTCGATTGGCACGATTTCCAGATTCGGCGCATTGATCTTCTTCCAAAACCAGAGGTCTTCCCGATAGTAATTTTGGTTAAACGAACTCCAGCCTCTACCCAGTTTATCGCTTACGAGCTGCTCTTCAAAGTGCAGAGTTTCTTCATAAGCATCCGCAAGTGTGTACTCGTTGGGGTTACTATGAATGAGCCCACCATTTTCCACTACCATCCGGGCACCAAAACCATCTTTGAGCCTCAGAGTATATACGTTTTCTGCTGTATAATCATCGTAATAAGAAGTGTCTCCATAATGGCGGTCTCCAAAGAACTCAAAGTAATCTCCACTATTAAATCTGCCGTCATTTTCACCTTCAAAATGGATGGGCACCTGACCATATTCATCGCTGAGCTCTAGATACCTGGGGTCCACGTTGTCGATATCCCAGCTCATCTGAACCTGCAGAGAATCTGTCATTTGAACTATAAAATCCTTCAGCTCACGATAGCCAACTTTGTATATCCCTTCACTATCTACTATCAGCTGAATCTCAGAAACTTGATTGGTAGAATTCTTGGGAGATTCGTAAGATTCAGCCTTGTCCTTGGGCTTGCGCCAGGATTTTGAGCTGAGGTTATTGATAAAGAATTGATCGGCTACAGGGTCCAAAGGGTTTTTGCTGAGCTGCCAATCTGAATTGCCACTCTTACTGCCGCTGATGGACACCGCTATTTCTATTTCATCGTGCACCGTGAGCTGACGATTTGCAGCAGAATATTGAAAGGGATACACTCTTACGCTTACAAAGCGGCGATTCCCTATAAAAGCAGGCTCGGAAACCTGAACTATCTGCTCCGGATACAAGCTGGATTTGCTATAGGCCGCATAATCTTTTTCATAGCTATAGCTTACCTCGGTATCACTTACATTCATGGTGGCAACCGGGGCTAATTTTACATCCCGCACGCGCTGCGAAGAAGAAGAAAGCACCCTTACCGAGGCCTGCCCATCAATGGGAATGGCCACCGGAACCGAAAACACTTTCAGCTCTGGATAGCCCTCTTCAAAACTCTGCGAGCCTTCATCCATTACGATCTGATGATATTGCTCATTACCAATCTTTGTTTCTTCCAATTCATAATCCGGAAGGACAAAGCTCAGGGTAAGCGCATCACTACTTTCACTGATCAGGCTGATGGGGCTGCCAAACATGAATATTGGCAGGGCCATCAGAATAGCACATATATATAGTCTCATAATTTCTCCATTAGAATAGAAGGTTTTTTCTTTTGCCAATGTCTTTGCGATATACTTTTTCGGGAAAATCTGTGCTTTCGATATCACGATATACCGCTGCTCTGGCATTATCCAGAGTATCGGCCATGTTCATCACGGTCAAAACTCTGCCGCCACAGCTGATCAAATCGCTGTGCTCGCGCGTTACTCCGGAAAAGAACACTTTTGAATCCATCTGGGGGCAGCGGATTCTTATCCCTTTTTTGTAAGCGGCAGGATAGCCCGGTGCAGCCAGCACCACCGCCACCGCTGCCTGGTTCATCCATTCAAGCTTCAGCTTTCCTATCCTGCCTTCGGTCATAGCCAGACAGAGCTCCATAAAGTCTGTCTTAAGCAAAGGAAGCAGTGCCTGAGCCTCAGGATCGCCAAAGCGACAATTGAATTCCACCACTTTCGGCCCCTGCTGCGTAATCATCAGCCCCAGATACAAGACCCCTTCATAGGGGCAGCCGAGCTCTTTCATGGCGGTCAGCACAGGAGCCAATATCTTGTCTTCGATCTCCTGGCGATATTCCTCTGCGGCGACAACCGGGCATACAGCGCCCATTCCACCGGTATTGGGGCCCATATCCTGATCATAAAGCTGTTTATGATCCTGGGCAAAAAGACTGGTCTGGAAAGTATCTTTAGCGCAAAAAGCAAAGAGCGATACCTCCCAACCCTGCAAATATTCTTCGGCCAATATCCCGCTACTGCCTGCGCTGTGTCTAAACAAACCGGCACAAGCCTGCAAGGCCGCAGACTCATTTGAACAGATTATTACTCCTTTTCCTGCGGCCAGCCCATCTGCCTTGAGCACTATGGGATAGCTGCATTTTGCCAGGACTTCCCTGGCTGCCGATTCATCCCGCAACAGGCTATAAGAAGCCGTGGGGACATGATGCTTTAGCATTAGCTGCTTTGCAAAAGCTTTTGAAGTTTCCAGTCTGGCTGCATCGCGCGATGGCGCCAGCACTCTGATCCCCTCTGCTCTGAGCAGATCAGAAAGTCCGTCTTTGATAGGCTGTTCAGGCCCGATAAAGACCAGGTCAACTGCTTTGTCGTGACAGAACCCAGCAATCTCATCCTGCCCATTTAGCGGTAAACAACGAAAATCCTCAGCTATGCCAGCATTGCCGGGGCTTACTATGATTTCGCTGACTGTAGAGCTGCGGCTAAACGCATCCGCAACTGCGTGTTCACGTCCGCCGCTTCCTATTATTAGTACTTTCAAAAGTCACATTCCTGTAATAAATTGATCATTAGTAATATGCCCGCTTCCGCTGCCCTGTGCCTGATGCCGTCGCGGTCTCCGCGCAGCTGCATTTTCACGTGCTTATATTTGTCAAACACAGCGAAAGCAAAATGCACTTCTCCCACCGGCTTGTCTTTGCTGCCTCCATCTGGCCCGGCAATACCGGTGACAGAGATTGCCACATCGCTTTTAAATACCTTTTGCACTCCCCGTGCCATAGCCAGAGCAGTTTCAGGGCTCACAGCCCCGTGCGCCGGGATGGTATCCACAAAAAGAAGCTCTTGCTTGATGCGGTTTGCATAGCTCACCACACCGCCCAACAGAGCTTCGGAAGCTCCGGGAATAGCAGCTATATAAGCCTGCATCAGTCCGGCTGTGCAAGATTCCGCCACAGCCAGATTTAGCTGCTTTTCTCGCAATATATCCAGCAATACGCTGGCTGGAGTATCACCGTCTCTGCCCCAGATTTTATCGCCAATCTTAGCCATGATCAGCTGCTCGGCTTTGTCTCTGGCTTTGGCGTCTGTTCCGGCGATCTTCAAATCCAACCGGCCAGTCTGTGGCAGCCAGGCCAGATTCACGCCATCGGGTAATTCTTGCTCCGAAAGCATCTCTGCCATGGCAGATTCGGATACGCCAAAGCTATGCAGCGTTCTTTGAATAATCGCTTCAGCTTGGGGATATGCCTGTGCCAAAATGCGGCGGACATGCGTCTCAAAATTGTGCTTCATCTCCAGAGGAACGCCCTGCAAGGCAAAGAAATGCTTGTTCCCCTCTTTATAGTACAGGGTTGGAGCTGTGCCGCGCTGATTATCAAGGGCTGCAAACCCCTCCGGGACCATGGCCTGGCAACGATTTATCTGGGGGATAGATATGCCTCGCGGGATATACATTTGCTGGATTTTTGCCCAGATGGCTTCGTCAAAATGCAGCTCCTTGCCAAAGTATGCCGCAATCGCTGCTTTGCTGATATCATCTTCGGTAGGGCCCAGGCCTCCGGTGCTAAATACGACGTCATACCGCGTCCAGAAATGATCCAGAGCTTCGGTAATGGCCTCTGCAATGTCCTTGATGGCAATAGCCTCGCAGACTTCAAAGCCCATGAGGGCCAGTTGAGAGCCCATCCAGGCAAGATTTGTATTTACCGTCTTGCCCAGCAATATCTCATTGCCGATGCTGATGATAGCGCAGCGAATAATCATACTTAATAAGACTTTGCAAAGATCACGCGCTGCCGGGAAGGCTTAGCGCAAGAAATGCACTTGCCTTCTTCTTCCTTTGTATCAAAGGGAATGCAGCGAATAGTGACTTTGAGATCGGTTTTTATCTGCTCTTCGCAGGCTGTGTCCCCGCACCAATGCGCCAAGGCAAAGCCGCCATGAATCTCCGGTTGATCTTGACTTTTGGGAGTGTAATAGCGGTAAAATTCGTCTTTATCATCGATCTTGATGGTATTCGCCTGGCGAAATTCCAGAGCTCTTTGATAATAGACCTCTTGCATCTCCTTGAGGTTTTGCAGCGCATAGGCTTTTAGCTCAGAGATCGGGACGCTTTGCTTATCTCTGGGTTCTTTGTCCCGTCTGGCCACCATCACGGATTCGGAGGCTATATCTCTGGGGCCTATTTCCATCCTGAGCGGTATCCCTTTTTTGATCCAGTACCAATTGCGCTCACTGCCGGTAAGATCACGATCATCCAGCTCGGTATAAAGGCGCATATCTTCAAAACGTTCTTTATGAAAGAGACTCTCGACCTTCTTGCAATAGGCCAGAACCTCTGCTTTTTCGTCTTCATTACGATATATGGGTATCAAAGCGATGTGAGAAGGGGCAATCTTGGGCGGCAAAACCAGACCGTTATCGTCACTGTGCGCCATGATCAAGGCTCCGATCAAGCGGGTAGATACTCCCCAGGATGTGGTCCAGGCATATTGCATCTCGCCATCTCTGCCCTGAAACTTGATCTCGGAAGCTTTGGCAAAATTCTGTCCCAAAAAGTGCGAAGTGCCGGATTGTAAAGCTTTCTTATCTTGCATCATAGCCTCGATACAATAGGTATTCACCGCTCCGGGGAATTTCTCACCCTCGGTCTTTTCCCCTTTGATCACCGGGATGGCCAGATACTGAGCCGCAAAATCGGCGTAAACATCCAGCATTTTAAGGGTTTCCAGCATGGCGTCTTCCTTGCTTTCATGCACGGTGTGACCTTCCTGCCAGAGAAACTCTGTGGTTCTCAGGAACAGCCGGGTACGCATTTCCCAGCGCACGATGTTTGCCCATTGATTGATCAAAAGCGGAAGATCGCGATAGGAATTTACCCATCTGGCAAAGGAAGAACCGATGATGGTCTCGCTGGTAGGGCGCACTATGAGAGGTTCGGTAAGCTCTCCGGCCGCCTTTAATCCTCCATGGCCGTCATCTTCCAAACGGGAGTGGGTCACCACTGCACATTCCTTGGCAAAGCCTTCCACGTGCTCAGCTTCCTTTTCAAAAAAGCTTTTGGGGATGAAGATGGGGAAATAGGCGTTACGATGGCCGGTATCCCGAAACATCTGGTCCAGCGCTTTTTGGATATTCTCCCAGATCGCATAACCCCATGGCTTGATCACCATGCATCCGCGCACATCACTATTTTCAGCCAAATCAGCTGCCTTGATCACCTGTTGATACCACTCCGCATAATTCTCTTCGCGAGTGGGTTCTATTGCTGTTCTTTTCTTTTTACTCATCTATTCTCCATGCTTTTTACCTGAAACTCCATTCTTGAGCAAGGGCAATTTCTGTCAATAATCTTTCCCGGCCTTAAACGCTCAAACGGCCTTTCCAGAGCGCATTTCCCCTTGCTTGAAAGATGTAAAGGTTGATTAGGATGCGTTATATAATTGATATTCAATGCAGATAGCCCATCCGGACTATGTTGAGATATTTCCACCGCAGATTTTGTTTTGCGGCTTATTATACCGGAATTTATATCCCTTTCATGACCAGGCTCTCCCAAGGCTTCTTCAGAGTATAGCTCATCACTATGCGCTTTTTGCCCAGGAGATTGTCCGGCACTCTGTCCGAGTATTCATCCAATACCAGATAGCTATCAAAGATGATCCCCGCCTGAGCGGCTGCTTCACCCACGATCTTGATACCTTCCACCACCAAATCCTTTTCGGTGTACTGCATGAGATTGGTATTGCAGATCAGCTCATGCACCTTGAGTTTAGAAGAACTTTCCAACATGGCGATCATGGCCAACACTTCATCTGGGTTGCTGGTAAAGGGTCGGGATGTATTTACTACCAAACGCATATGATAACCGCGTTTGTTTATGGAATCTACAAAGCGTCCCAGCACTCTGCAACCGGCAGGATCGCCACCCACATCCAGGATCACAGTGCGCCCGACATTTTCGATAACGCCTTTGATCCGGGGGGACAGCATCGGTAGATCGGCATGGGAAAAATGTCCTTCCGGGGCAATCACATCAATGCCTTCCCGGGCAAATTCATCGCGCACATCTCTGCTGCGAAAATAGGGGTTTACCACATCCAGATCTGCCAGAGAAACTTCCTTCCCTTTGGCTTTCAGCTTGCGGGCTAAGTCTATGCTGTATTCGCTTTTCCCGCTACCATAAGCTCCGATTATTATATACAATTTCATATCTCTACTCTCAATTTTCTTAATTCCCGGATGATTTCACGATAGTCCAGGCAAAAGGCATGCGCCAGACGCCCAATCTCATCATGGTGTTTCTTACTGTCTTCATCGTAGATCGCCAGGGTCATCATGCCGGCAGCCTGAGCAGACTGTACCCCGGTGAGGGTGTCTTCGATGGCTATACATTCGGCAGGATTCAGCTGCAAACCCCTGGCACAGTTCAAAAAGATATCCGGATAAGGCTTGCCCAATACATCTGCGTCGCCGGTGGAGACCGCATCGAAACAATCCCATACATCATTGAAAGTCAGTGCACTGCGCGCCAATTCATAAGAATTGCTGGTAGCCAGCCCCAGTTTCAACCCGGCAGCTTTGATTTGCGGGAGCAATTTTGCCACACCATCCTTGAGCGGCACCGAGCTGGCATAATGCTTCGCCACCATATCAGTCCAAATCTGCATGATCTGGCTATTGGTTTCCTTGAGCGCAAAACGGTCACGGAAATACTGCGCAGTTTGGATGAAACTATTACCCGAGGGCATGTTATCAAAGAGGTCTTCCGGCACAGTTATACCGCGAGAGCAGAGAAATTCTTCATCTACCTCTCGCCACAAGCCCATGGAATCTATCAAAGTGCCATCAAGGTCAAATATTATCGCTTTTATCTTCATAAATAATTGGAGCGGGAAACGGGGGTCGAACCCGCGACTTCAACCTTGGCAAGGTTGCGCTCTACCACTGAGCTATTCCCGCAAATAATATGGTACCAGAGGCCGGACTTGAACCGGCACGAGCTTATCACCCGAGGGATTTTAAGTCCCTTGTGTCTACCTGTTCCACCACTCCGGCATCTTTCAATGCCCGGACAGCAGAGCTGTCACGAACTATATACTTATCGATTAAATTGGAGGCGACACCCGGATTTGAACCGGGGATGGAGATTTTGCAGACCTCTGCCTTACCGCTTGGCTA
>JALNWR010000030.1 GCA_023230795.1 Candidatus Cloacimonadota bacterium | reverse complement strand
AGCGAATTGTAGCACCAGCAGTGCTGGAGCTAAGGCTCACAGCTATAGCCTGAGTGTAAGCACCGGCAGGGGGATCGAAGGTGGGAGTACCGGCCATCTCAGAGCTGCTGGGGTTAAACTCGTGAGTACCGATATTATCGAAGTAATCTTGTGGATGCACCAGCCACTCTGAATTGTCCATGTTGCTGCCAGCAGAGCTTGCCCAGTCTGTGCTTCCTTGGACCACGTTGGGTTTACGGATCAAGGTATGATTCAAAGTAGCACCAGGCGTACCAGCTACGTCCCAGGCTGTACCGGGGTCTTCCATATATACGCCGATGATATCGATCATGGTATCGCCATGAAAGAGTGCAATGGCGTCGTTACCATTAAAATAGGTAACGGTGCTGGTTACATCTGCCACGTTCAAAATAGCTGCAGCAGCCTGTGAATTTGCGATCACATACACGGAGTTATCGGCCAAAGTGCCTTCCATTTCCAAAAAGTTTGTCGCGCTCCATGAATTTCCATTAGAACCAAGCTTCACAGAATACTCGGACAGATCTACTGTGGCTCCGGTTCCGTTGAAGATTTCAAGAGCTTTGTTATTCGAACTTCCTTCAATGTATTCACTGAAGAAGAGATTGGCAGCTTGTGCAAAAACCATTGAAATCGCAGCTACCAGGATCAGGGATACGAGAGCTTTTTTCATCATGTTTACCTCACATGTTAATTATTTTTAGTGCGCTGTACAGGAAAGCTCCTGCCAGCAAGATACTATCCGTTCTATCCAATATGCCCCCATGTCCCGGAATGAGACGGGAGCTGTCTTTCACTTTACAAAATCTCTTGAGCATGGATTCCAAAAGGTCTCCTAACTGGCCAAAGATACCCGCTGCAATGGAAACAAGCACCATGGGCAGCATGGGAATCGCTGTAAATCCACTCAAATATAATATAAACAAGATCAGGATCGGCGCAAGGAATCCGGCAATGAAACCTTCGCGACTTTTCTTGGGACTAACCGGCGTAATGTTGCGCTTTTTGCCGAAGCGCATACCAACAAAATAAGCTGCTGTATCCACTATCCAGATCATAAGAATTAAGGCAAGTAAAATCTTCTTGGGTTGCTCGTACCAGCCTATACTCACGATCATAGCAGGCATCAAGGCAGTATAAATCAGGCCAAAAACGATAGCCATCATGCGGGGAACGCTTTTGTCTTCATGCCATTTTACCAGGGGCTCGATCATAGCGAGAACCACTCCCAGCCAGATTATGCTCATCCCATGCCTGGGGTAATACACCCAGAGACTATACAGCAAAGGGTAAAGTGCAAACCAGGGCCAGGAAATCCTGATCTCTGCCTTGCGCATCATGCAAATATATTCTTGAGCTCCAAATATGCTGACTATCAGGAACATCAGATACAAAGGGATACCTTCGAAATACAAGGCCAAAATCAAGAAGGGGATGAAGATAACCGAGATCATGATGCGCTTGCCAAGTTCTTTCATCCGGAAAGGCCTCCATAGCGCCGGCTGCGCTTCTGATATTCCAGCAGGGCTTTGATCATTTCCACCTTACCAAAATCCGGCCATAACACATCGGTGACGTAGATTTCGGAATAAGCGGATTGCCAGAGCAAAAAGTTTGAAAGCCGCATTTCTCCGCTGCTGCGTATTATAAGATCGGGATCAGGCTGTTCTTTGGTCCAAAGGTAACGACCAAAATCCTGGGTTGTAAGTGTGTTGACATCCTCGGGCTTGAGCTTTTTGATGGCTTCAATGATCTCCAGGCGTCCTCCATAATTGAAGGCGATATTGATCTTCAAACCCGTATTATTCTGCGTTTTCGCTGCCACAGACCTGATTTCCGCCAGATATTCTGGGTTCAGATTGATCTCTGAGCCAATAAACTGCACGTAAATGTTCTGTTTGTTAAGCTCAGGTATCTCTTTTTTCAGACGTTCTTTGAGCAGCTTTAGCAAGCCCTGTACTTCATCCTCCGGTCGATTCCAATTCTCTGTAGAAAAAGTGTAAAATGTCAGATACTGTAGCCCCAGCTCCACCCCTAATTCCACTACCTGACGGATGGACTTTGCTCCCTCGCGATGTCCATACAAGCGAGGACGTTTACGTTTTTTAGCCCAGCGTCCATTCCCATCCATGATAATGCCAACGTGGCGGGGCAGGCGGCTCATATCCAAACTAAGAAGCAGGTCTTTGTAATCCTTATTCATCTGTCATTCATCCTCGATTTCGCGGTCATCTTGAGCCAGGCATATATAAAGGAGTCGAGATCGCCATCCATCACCTTATCCACCTGGCCGACTTCATGATTTGTACGATGATCTTTCACCATTTGATAAGGCTGGAATACGTAAGAGCGAATCTGATTTCCCCAGCCTATCTCGGTCTTAGATGCCTCATTGCTCTTTTTTTCCTGATCCTGAAGTTCTTTATAGTGTTGATACAGCCTGCTTTTCAGGATAGCCATGGCCTTGTCTCTATTCTGGATTTGAGAACGCTCATTTTGGCAGCTGACCACTATGTTTGTGGGCAGATGTGTGATGCGAACCGCAGAATCGGTAGTATTTACATGCTGTCCGCCTGCACCGCTGGATCTGTATGTATCTATCTTTATATCTTTGCTATCAATTTCAACCTCGATATCATCGTCAAATTGCGGATATACAAATACAGAGGCAAATGAGGTCTGCCTTTTACCTTGAGCATTGAACGGACTGATGCGCACCAGCCGATGTATTCCAATCTCACTTTTGAGCATACCAAAAGCCAGATTCCCCTCAATCTCAATAGTAGCGCTTTTGATCCCTGCTTCTTCCCCGGGCAGGCTGTCTATTACATTGAAGGTATATCCACTATCTTCCGCCCAGTGCATATACATCCGCATCAGCATCTGAGCCCAATCCTGAGCTTCTGTGCCCCCGGCTCCGGCATGGATGGTAAAAATGGCATCATTGTGATCATACTCTTCATTCAGCAGAGCTTCTATTTCGGCTTTTTCTACAAATTGTTTGATGCGCTCCAGAGCCTGGATACCCTCTTCAAATAGCTCACTCGTAAAATCATCGTCCAAAAAGGTCAGATAGGTCTCCAGCTCGTCTTTAGTAGCCTTCAGGCTTTCTATATGAGCAATTTCATTTCTGATTTGGGAAACTTTTTTGCTGATTCTCCGGGCTTGCTCTTGATCATTCCAAAAACCAGGTGCATTCATTTCGGCTTCAAAGGACTTCACTTCCTGACTTTTCTGCCGCAAATCCATCAGCTTGAGTATCTCAGTTATCTTATCTATCAAATCATTGGCTTCGTTTTTAAAATCTATATATTCCATAGTCTTTCCTTTCTTAAAACACTAAACGTGCATTGTCATACAGCAAGTGCTTTTGTCAAGACCAAAATTTTTCCATGTTGTATCAGACTTTACCTAAACTGCAAATCGGTTTAAGACAGTTTATGGATCGGGGGTCCCAGAAATTCTCTCACCGCCCTTTCCGCCTCTGGAATATCTGCTTTACTTTTGACATATATTGGATCAGAATACTCCACTTTCACCCGTGCAAAGGGCTTGGGAAAGCGAAATTTATCCCAGGAATTGAAAAGCCACTCTCTATCGGCATCACAGGCTACTGCCACAATGGGAATCTTTGCCAGAAGAGCGATCTGAAAGAGACCTGGATGGATGGTGCCCACCGGCCCCCTGGGCCCGTCGGGAGTGATGGCCAGAGAATGGGTCTTGGCATAGCGCAGCATTCCTTTCAGAGCTTGAGAGCCCTGTCTGCTGCTGGACCCTCTTACCAGGGTGTAGCCCAATTTGCCAACCGGTCCTGCAATCAACTCACCATCCTTTGAGGCAGATACCATCACCGCCACTGCATCTCCGGCCCTGAGCAAGGTGCAATACATCAGATTACGATGCCAGAAGGCATAGACCACGGGCTCACAATCCGGATGGTTTTTTACCTCAAATCTCAGGGTGGCTTTGATGAGGCGCAGGAGGCCAGAGGCCAGACTGTTATAGACAGAACGCCAGAAATCAGCCATAGGTGCTCAGCATATGCTGGATGATCTTGGGCATTTCCACACTGGGCTTTTTGCCGCTCAACATAGCCCTAAGCTTTCTTAGTTCCAGCAAGACCACTTCCCGTCTGGGGCTGCCGGGGAGGATTTCCAAAAGTTTGGTATTGATGTTTTCCTGTGTCATATCTTGTTGCACTAGCTCTGGCAATACGTCGTTATCCAGAATGATATTGGGCAATCCAATGCGGGAAACCCGGATCAAGTGCTTCCCAATGAGGTAGGAAAAAGGGTTTGCCTTATAGCAAATCACAGAGGGGGTGCCGATATAAGCCGCCTCCAGGGTTACGGTGCCAGAGGTGCAGACCAAAGCATCACAGTGCTTCATCATATCGTAATTGTAGCCATCGATGATATTTAGATTCGGCATTCCGGTATTAGATACCAGGTCCATAAAAAGCTGGTGCTTGACTCCATGAGATTTTGAGACGAGGATTTCGTACTGATTGGGGTCCCACTTTCTGGCTGCCTTCAGGAAAGTAGGCAGCATCTTTTTTGCTTCGCTGTTGCGACTGCCGGGGAAGAATCCCAGCCACTTTCTGCCTGCATTCAAATGAAAGAACCTGGCGAAGGTATCGCGATCCATCTTCTGCTCGATCTCCTCTGCTATGGGATGCCCTACATAAGTGCAATCTATGTTGTGAATAGAAAGCAAATCTTCCTCAAAGGGCAGGATGCAAGCGCAATGTCTTACGTTAGCCTTGAGCTTGAATACCCGCTCATGTTTCCAGGCCCAAAATTGCGGAACTATATAATATAAGACCGGAATGCGATATTCATCAGCCAGATGTGCAATGCGCAGATTCAAGCCGGGGTAATCCGCCAAAATCACCAAATCAGGCTTGGCTTCTTCAAAAAGTCGTTTGATCCTTTGTTCCACCTTCAAAAAGAAGGCAAGATGCGCAAGCACTTCTACAAATCCCATCACCGCAAAACGATCGAAGGGAAAGAGAGCTTTCAAGCCCTGAGCTTGCATCTTGGGCCCGCCAATACCCACATGCTTATAGCGCTTACCGTCTTTCGCCAGGGCTTTCATGATCAATTCACAATGCAGGTCCCCGCTACTTTCTCCGGCCAGCCAGAATATTGTGATTAGTCTGTTCATCAATGCACCGCCAGCTTTCCCATCAAGGATAAGGGGGTAACGATCGCACTGGCCAGACATACGCCCAGCAGGATATACAGCATTGATTTCCAAAAGCTGATTCCAAAGATCCTGGAAGCCAGTGAACCTGTCCAGCCTCCGGTGCCCGGTAGTGGAATACCCACAAACGAAACCAGCCCAATGGCCTCATAACGCTCAATGGCCTTCCCCTTCCTGCGGGTACGGGCAAAAAGCCAGGAAGTAAATCTGGCTCCAATGGGAACCTTGCTGATCAGCTTGAAAAACCACTCGATAAAAAGCAGAAGAAAGGGAATCGGCACCATGTTTCCCAGGATAGAGATAATCACAGCCTCGAACCAGGGGATTTTGAACAGCATAATAGCTACAGGGATCGATCCCCTGAGCTCGATGATTGGCAACATCGAGATAATGAACACAATCAGCCGGGGGCTGAGGCCCTTTTCATCAAGCCAGGACACCGTATTGTCTGCAATTGAAGCCGCATACAATCCTGATGCAAAAACCATCAAAAGCAGTATGATCATGGCAATCTTCGTTTTTTTATGTATCAAATTCAAACTCCTAATTATGTGTAAGATGCGGTATCTTCTACAAAAAGGCCGAATCCTGTCAATCACAAAAAAGAAAACCCCAAAAAAAGCTTGACGGAATCTGCCTTGTCTTGCTTCTTGAAAAAAAGCAATTTGTTCTATAATATATAATAAATAGGAGAATACATGAAAAAAGCAGCCCTGATCATCTGGATACTGGCAATGCTGGTTCCTCTACTGGCTTTTATGTCCGAGACAGCCTCGCTGGAAAACTTCCTCTTCGGTACCGAAGATAACTGTGATTATGATAATTGGGTTTCACATATTGCGGAAGGCATAGCAACCCCAAATTATAACATTTATGCACCTTTCGACAGACAAACAAACGGTTTTGGCGACTATCGCACACCCTCCAGTTCGGAGCTAAATCAATGGGGAAATATCGTAGATCTTTTTTTGGTAGGAATGCTGGATGAAGCACAAACTGCTGTAAATCAAGCCAATTTCCCCTATCAGGTAGTAGAATTCAACGATACTGATACCGACAGGACCTATTATATGCTCAGGGAAATCCCGAATTGGAATTATCATGACGATAACGGAACCCCAGACCCCTATGATGACGAGCATGGTGCTTTTGATTACGGCTGGGGACTTTATATTTATAATCCCAATAGCAGCCGGCCCATCATAGTATCTGCACCCCATCCTACCGATGACTTTCCCACCACATACGTGAGCTACCAGGCTCTTACCCTCTGGGACGCATCCTATCTGATGGTATCTGGCGTAGGCCGGGAGGTGCGGTGGACAAATGTAGGTTCTTATACAAATTCTAAATCTTTATGCGACCCCACCAGGGCCGCAAACCATCCCTTTAACGTAGCTTACAAGAAGTTTGCCGATAAAATCCGCCTTGATTTTAACTGCAGGGAATTCTCTGCACAAATCCACTCTTATGACTGGAACAGACATGTGGGTTATACGGATACTCAATTATCTGCCGGTAATGGCAGGGATTGCCCCAATCTTCCCATTCGTGATCTGAGCAGCATGAAAAATGATCTCGTTAACAAAGGTGACCATCTGATGATCCCGGCAAATACCATAGGCACTCATGAAGATGTATTCCTGAACCAGTATTACGCGGTAAATTACAGCATTCATGACTTCACTTTCTCCGATGGCGAAATGGAATACCCGGTAAATGATCATATTGACCTGCCAGGATATAGCTATAGCCAGCAGATGATATACACCTTAAGCGGCACCAATGATTACGATGTTTACGATCCCTGGTTTCACATTGAAATGGATGAACTGCCAAATGCCTATGATGAGACCGAGAATAACTACAAATGGTTTTACGGCTGGGACGAAGACGAAGGCAAATGGGATTTTGACAATCTCTATACCAATTTCTGGGAATACTATTCCCGTTGGGTAATCGATATGGAAAGCCTTTTTGATGATATCTTTACTATGGATGATGGCCTTGTACCTCCTGTTCCAAACAACCTGCATGTGATAAACACCTCCATGTTTTATGTGACCCTGGGTTGGGACAAAAGCGACGCCTATGACTTTGACAGCTATGAGATACTCTATGCTACAGAGCCCATTACTGAAGATAACTATGAAATCTTTGACCGGGATAACGACCCGAAACTCGCCTCTCAAGCCATTGAATCTATCAATGTAACCGGTCTGAATAATAACTTCAGCTATTACTTCAGTGTCCGTGCCCGCGACAAAAATGGTAACTTCTCATCCCTGTCAAACGAAGTCACCACCTCTCCGGCTCCAGCCAATGTGTCAAGCTTTACTGCCCATGGCATGAACTCTACAGTGAGGCTGTATTGGACTGTGAATTCACAAAGCGGATTGGAAGGCTTCCGGATATATCGAAAAGCTCAGGATGCGAACTGGATAATGATCGATAACTATCTGGATAATCCCCTACTCGCAGGTGGAAGCTCCAGCTATGAATATTGGGATTCGGAGCTGCCCAATGACGTGCATTACAGCTATCGCCTCAGCATGATAGATGATGATGATTATGAATTTATCCACAACGTGCCACAAGACGCTTGTGCAAAATTGGTTCACGATCTGCATATATCAAATGCTGATGGAAGCCTCACAGACTCTGTGTCTTTTGCTCAAAATCCTTATGCTACAGACGGTCGCGACGCATACTGGGATACCACAAAAGGGAGTCCCTCAGGTAATTATACCTGGCTTGCCTTCTGGCAACCCTATTGGGGCCAAAACGGTACCCACTTATCCCGCGAAGTAAAAGCAAGCTATGATCTATCTACTGATCTCAAGAGCTGGAGTGTGCGTGTACGCTCCAATCAATACAACATTCCCCTCTTCCTTTCTGTACCCACAGCTGGGGATAGATCAGAAAAGCTCTATGTGCACGACACCGCAAATGGTAACTGGCACGATCTGCAAAGCGGTCCTTATGAATTCACCGTGAACAATTCCAGTTATCGTACCATGAATCTGTATTGGGGCAATCTCCAGCCTTCAGTCAATTACGGATTTATGGACAATCAAATCTTCCAGGGTGGAAATACTATAAACTTCTCCTGGAGCAACGTAAACCCCTTCCTGATCGATCATATCAACCTCTACATCAAGAATGCCACTGATTCTTTGGCCGTCTGCCTGAATACCCCTCCCAGTACATCCTATTATAGCTATATCATCCCGCAGGTAACCAATATGCCTGAAGCCAAGGCTTACCTGGAAGTAGTATCCAGCGATGGACTGCGCAAAGTCTATCCCTCTGCATATACCTTCTCTATAGTGCCCCGGATGAATTTGCTATACAATGAACCCGGATGGCAGACCAGGAGCAATCCCTATCCTCAGGATAGCTTTAGCATTCCGGCCATATTCGGAGATGGAGCCCAGGGCTATATCTATGATCAAGACTGGACTGCTCTGAATGAATTTGCTTTCGGCCCGGGATATTTTGTGAAAGCTACGGACTATGTGTTTGAAAGCACTACCACAGACGTGATCTCAAACGCTATTGATGTGGAAATCCAGCCAGGCTGGAACTTTATAGCAAATCCGCATCTGTGCCACTACGAGATCTCTTCTTTGCACTTTATGGTCAATAGCACGCTCTTTGAATTCTCCGAGCTGATCAACCATAAGATGATATCCAGCGCAATATATGCCTATCGCGATGGTGCGTATCAGATGGTTACCCGGATTGAGCCTTACGAATCCTTCTTTATCAAAAGCTATGCAAGCCCTGAAAATACGGTTTCTATGAGGTTCTATCCTTTTTATGCAGCTCCTCAGATCAAGCCACCGGCTCCACTGTGGACCATCACCCTGAAAGCTAAGAATGCCGAAACCGATATGGACTGGATCACCATTGGCTGCAGTCCCATCGCCTCCAATGACTATGATTTCAGAGTGGATTTACCGGCTACACCCAGCAAACCCGTAAGCCCTGCCACCACCCTATCCCTCCTGGCACAGGATGCGGAGACTTACCTGGATGAATACCTGAAACAGGATTTCCGAAAGGACTTTACAAATATGCAGACTTCGAAGGAGTTTGATTTTGTTCTTGATACCGAAGGGACGGGAATGATGGAATTTGAAAGCCTCTTCACGGCCGTGCCCGATGATTGGACTGTGAGATTCTACTTGGAAGGCTTTGCCCATACTCTGGTTAATGAAGGAGAATTCTCTGTAGATTTGCCAGAAGCGGGCAGCTACTCTGGCCGGATCGTGATTTACAACCACCCGGTAAACAATGAAGACCTTGTCCAGAGCCCTCTGAGCAAGATCAATGTCTATCCCAATCCCTTTAACCCCACGGTTACCATTGCCTTTGATACCCCTGTGGCTATGGATTGCAACGTAGATATCTATAACATACGGGGACAGAAGGTAAATACCATTCACAAAGGAATCTTAAGCTCTGGAAATCATAAATTGCTCTGGAATGGAACCGATACGCATGGACGCACAGTGGCCAGCGGAGTCTATTTTGCCCGGATCAAAACGCCCAATTCCAGCAAAAGCATCAAAATGCTGTTGATGAAGTAAACTCTGGGAATCCAGGCAAAAAATATTAGAGCTGCATGCGATATCGCATGCAGCTCTAAACTTTTTTGGTCTAACCTTAAGAACTAATCTTGCGGCAACCATTCATCCCGAATAGTCGGTTTGCGATCTTCAGCGGGGTCTTCCACACTGTAACTTTTGTCGTTAAGCATATATATTACTTTGATTCCTGCTTTGCCAAATTCATCCTTAGTTGTGGTGATAAAACCGTAATTGTCAGCATCGTAAGCGATCAAAAAATCATCGGTTTCTACATAGAGTTCACCTGCATCATTGCTAATGACTTTGTACTGGGCAGTATCGGTGAGATTCAGCTGGCCAAAATCAAAGGGATAATCGCCGAAATCATCTGTTCTTTTGAATTCTTCAGCGGCATCAATGGCAGTTTGTAATACTGGCAAAATAGCTTCAAATTTCTGTTGTGCCAAAGCTTCGGCTCTTTTATCCATCTTTAGCTGTTTCATGCCAAATGTAAAGACAAAGATCAGGCCGACCAGCAGCAGGATCATGATCAATTCTACGAGGCTTACCTTGTGTTTACTCTCCACAACGGACTGTTCATTGGTCTTCTTAGTTGTATTCTTTTGTGTTTCAGACATTATTAACTCCCAGGAAATTCTTCTTTGTAACCATAGTTTTTAAGCTTTCCATTTCTGTCAAACCTTTTTATCGGTTTTACTCAATTATGGATGCCTAAAGCTACCAAAACCGAGACCTTATTGAGGCGGGCTTATTGCTTTTTATCGAGGTAAAAAGCCGATATCTTTGTCTTTGATTCTCTTATTCAGCCCTATCTTTGAACATGACTTTAACGCAGTTTTAACTCGTGATGACTCGAAGCTTCGAGTGAACTCGAGTTAAAAACGAATTAAAACCAAGTCCAAAGTTAAGGCGCAAGCTTTGGCCGGAAAGATAAAAGCTGGGGACGGAGCAATCATTGAAGTTCACTTGAAAGATGATTGTTTGGAGTTGAAGCGCCATACGGAGTCTATACATATACTACCAATTACTTAGGCGCTTTGACTTCAAAGAATCTGACTTTCACCCCGGTGGCGAAAGCAGGCTTTCAGTTAAGTTCATATCTTTGCGGTCGCCTTCCTTTGAATCCGTCTAATTGTATTGCGCTGGAAAGTCTAAGGCCTACATTGAGTCCAGGTCTGGATTGGGGACTCTGATTCACACTGAAGTAAAACTCAAAGAAGTCCCAAATCAGGCTTGGATTTGACAATCTTATCCCGATGCCCTGGTAAAACAGGCTGTTTTTCGTATCTGTGTCCCGCCGTTTATCCTCCATTATAGCCAGGTCTGCAAACGCAAAAGTATTGACCTGAAAGCCCAGCAAGGATATTGGCAAGGACAGGTCTTCTTCCAGGCTGAGTTGGAAAAGATTCGTTCCACTCAGGTCTTTTTTACCGCGGTAAAATGGGTTTGATCTCAAGCTGAGGCTCTGAGTCTGAAGCATCCTGCGGCTGCGAATGTATCTTGCGTTAATGAAGGTTCGTGCCTTTATATCGCCCAGGTTTAGCGTCTGCGAAATGTAACCCGGCTCCAGGGCAAACACTCCCTCCTCTACCCCCTCTTCAGACCAGAAACCTTCCAGAGCAGACTTTATGTAAATATACTGGTCGTGGTTTGGGAAGATGGAGAAAGAGCCATGTACTCCAGTAAAAGGACGGTTTATGTATTCTCCCAGGTCTGCACCGCCGTAAAGTTCAAACAAATATCCCACGGGCAAATAGTCATTATCCAGGACAGAGCTGACCCTGGGCAGATAGCGATATGAAGATTGAGTAATAGCCAGAGCTCCCAGCGCAAAGAAGGATTTCTGCCAGGGCATGCCGTTTTCCGCATCTGAGTAAGGACGCAGCTCATACCAATCCTGATTTATAGAAAGAGCAGCATAAGCATAACGGGGAAATTCAAAGAGATCAAAATTGCGGGCCAGCCAGGCTCCTGCTTCGGTTTTGGTTACCGAAACGCTGTCTTGGGGAGGATAGACCTTGCTTGTCGAAAAATCGCCACCACCAGAGTAATCGAAGACCGGAAAGATGAAGGGGCGCTGAATTTGACAATCAAACTGCTTTTGTCCAGGCACATGGGTCACGTGTATGTTGCCTTGTAGAAAACTGCCCAGAATATTGTGATTTGATAAAGAACTCTCCCAACCTATAGGCCACAAATCCTGGATATCTGCATGCAGAGTGTTTTCCAGGGCATATCCTGTCCCAAACAGGTTTCTATTGCCAATCCGAAAACTGTATTTATCCCGACTTATGGAGGTGGCGCCGAATTGGAGAAAAAACTTCTCTCTGGTGATGATATCGATCGTAATCTCATCATCCTCTGTGCTTTCGATCTCAAATGCAAGCTCTGAAAACAAGGACTTATCGTATAGGTATTGGAGATTGCCGAGTAAATATTCCGGATCCAAACTATCGCCTTCGGCAAAGAAAAGTTGCTCCCGGATCAAGCGCTCCTGAATCTTAGGATGCAGGGTGTTTCCGAGCTTGACCACACGGCTGACCAATCCAGAGGATGCTGCTTCACTGGGCGCTGTGAATAAATCCCTTGAAACAAAATTGATTTTGGCGATTCTTTTGTTGCGATACGGTTCTAAATCCTTTATTAGTTCTGAAATCTCCAGCTCTGTATCGTCCTCTCTGAAAAGCAAAGGATACATCCGGGACAGTCCCTTCTGTTCCTTCATTATTTTCTGAAGATCGCCACCCAGGTTTAGCTGTTTCGCTTCCGACAGATTATCCGCAGGATCGCTTTCTTTTGCTGGCAAAACGGCAAAGCTCCAGCAAGCTGCCAGAATCAGGCAAAGTCTGATATAGCTTAGGCGCATATACATATTTTTACCAAAAATGCCCGCCGGAAAGCTCCAGCGGGCAAGATTGCTATTAAGCTTTTTTTTCTCAAAAGCAAGCGTTAATTAGTTTACTTTAAAGGTCTTGTCGCCTTTTTCCAGATATCCGATGATCTGTTTGGCGGCGGCAATACCAGCATTGATATTAGCTTCTGCGGTCTGAGCTCCCATCTTTTTGGGTGTGCAGAAGATGCGGTCTGCGTATTGCTCGTTGATCTTAGCCAGATTGTCCGGAGCCACGTCGCTTACATAGCGAAAGCCCTTCTTTTCTGCAAAGGCTTTGAGCAAGCCATCTTCATCAATCACTTCTTTACGGGCAGTATTCACCAAAGTGGCGCCTTCAGGAAGCAGGGACAGCAGATTCCAATTGATGGATTTCTTGGTTTCGGAATTTGACGGGATGTGCAGCGATACATAATCTCCGGTTTTGAAGATATCCTCTACCCTGGTCAGAGTTTTTACATTGTCTTTGCTCATGATTTCATCGTTGATATAAGGATCATAGGCAAAAACCTCCATCCCGATACCCTGAGCCACTCTGGCTACGATACAGGCGATGTGACCATATCCGAAAAGAACCAGCTTCTTTCCGGCCAGTTCTACTCCACTCTTACCGTTGAATTTCCCACGGGCCATGTAAATCATCATGCCTATGGCCAATTCGGCTACGGCATTAGAATTTTGACCGGGGGTGTTCATTACTACTACGTCATGAGCAGTGGCACTTTTGAGATCCACATTGTCATAACCGGCTCCGGCACGAACCACTATCTTAAGTTTCTTGGCAGCATTAAGCACCTCTTCGGTTACTTTGTCACTGCGTATGATCAGGGCTTCTACATCCGCTACTGCTTCCAGCAGGGCACTGGGATCGGTATAAGACTCCAAAAACTTGTAGTCGTACTTAGCCGCATCAAATTCGGCTTTGATCTTTGCAGCTGCTGCAGCGGCAAAGGGTTTTTCTGTGGCAATAAGGACTTTTGGCATGTTAAGCCTCCATGTATTTTTTTGTATTTCTATTAAAAATTATAGCCATAAGGCTCTGTAAACATCTCATAGTTCAATCTCCCATGGATATTCCCAGGCCGCGGGCTGTTTTAATCAGATTACCCTGTGGATTTACCAGATTGTAATCCTTGATCGCGTCCTGGATCAATACTGCTTCGATATTGGGATGACGATAGGAAACCATGTGTCCCCATTTCTTTTGCAAAGCCAGCTCAAAGGCTGCTACGCCAAATTGGGAAGCCAGAATGCGATCAAAAGCATTGGGAGTTCCGCCGCGTTGCAGATGTCCCAGGATGGTCTCACGAATCTCGATAGGACAGCCGGCTTCACTCAGTTCCTTAGATAGCCTCAAAGCGGCTCCGCCCAGCTTGATCGGCATCGCCCCGGGAGTCTCGTTCTTGGTATATACCATACCTTTATCGATAGGAAAAGCTCCTTCCGCGATCACTATATTAGCAAAGCCCCGGCCTCTGTTGTCCACCCGTTCATTGATGGTATCCATTACCTTATCAATGTTGTAAGGGATCTCGGGGATCAGGCAAACCTCTGCCCCACCGGCGATGGCAGCATGAAGCGCAATCCAGCCGGCATAACGCCCCATCACTTCCAGGATCAAGACCCGATGATGGCTGGCGGCTGTGGTCACCAATTTATCCACAGCATCTGTCGCTGCATCTACCGCGGTCTGAAAACCGAAGGTAAAATCTGTGTCAGAAAGATCGTTATCGATGGTTTTGGGAATACCAATCACCGGGCAACCCATCTCAAAAAGCTTTTGTGATATACGCTGCGAGCCATCTCCTCCGATATTGATGACAGCATCTATATTCTGATAACGCAAGCGATCGATAAAATCCTGACTGCGGTCCACCGTAGTCCAATTCCCCTGGGCATCTCTCACAGGCCAGGCGAAGGGCCCGCCTTTGTTTGTAGTCCCCAGGATTGTGCCCCCCATCACATGGATGCCGGCCACTTTGTCCATGGTAAGCTCCACTAAGTGCATGGGGTCCCACATGATGCCATCAAAAGCATCTATAGAGCCCAAGATTTCCCAGTTTTGCTCTTGTGATGCACGTTTGACTATTGCCCGGATTACGGCATTAAGCCCCGGACAATCGCCTCCGCCTGTGGCAATTAAAAGTCTTTTTCTCATCATTCCCACCCCCTTAGTGGTTAGAAAGCAGGATCGTAAATTCTGCTTTTTTTGTCAAGCAAATCCGCTTGAATTATATTTTACAGCTCATAAGTCATCTTCGTCAGTAAGCTGATAGGAAAGCGTATCAACGATATCCACACTCTTGTATTTTAAGCTATGATAATCTTTGAAGCTCATGAAGGAGGCCAGAGCCAGGAATCCAGCGGCCACGATAAACACCGCTTCTATGTTTATGATCCTGAGCAAAGTAAAGCCCAAAAGAGGAGCCAAAAGACCTCTTACCCCCGAAAGGGTAACATGCACGCTTTGATACATCGCCGCATCCTGAGCTCCGGCAAAGAAGATAGAGGACATATTCCAGGCCATATTCACTCCGGTCATGGCTATACCGAAGATGCTGTAAGCTAAAAAGACTATCCCCACTGCGATCGCAGATTCTCCCGCCCAGATGGAAGAAAGTACAAAGAGCAGGGGAAAGGCCATGAGTAGCGCAAAACTGAAGCCAATATACCGGAAAGGATGCATTTTGTCGTGCAGCTTACCCAAAATGGGAGACAGCAGCAGCATCCCGATCTGCGAGAGAATGCCTTTGGCCAGGAAGTTGCTGGTATAGCTTAGCTGAAGCCTATCTACCATATATATAGGTATCACCGGTTGCATCATAATGAAGCCCATACCATAGAGGGTGAAGCTGCGCTCAAAACAGGCAAAAGCCTTATTTTCCCTGAGCAGTTTACGGGTGCGCAGGACGGGGTCGATAAAGACATCGCAAAGCTTGATTTTAGGCTTAACAAGCGTCGGATCGATCAAGGGCTGCTTGATCTTGATTCTGGACAGCAAAAAGCAACTGATGAAACCAGCGACTCCGGAGATTGCCAGAATCCAGCGAAAGCTATCTTCACTATTATCCAAAAGCCTTCCTGCCAAAAAAGCCAGGGTTATGGATACCCCTACGCCGATGCTGAGTGCATAGCCATATACACTGGCCCGGCGTTTGACTCTGATATTCTTTTGATAGATAGTATTTTGGGCAGGGATAAGCAGTGAATTTGCCGAAAACATCAGACCCATCATGACCAGATATTCGTTCATGGTGGTCAGCCAGATAGCATAAAGTAGCACCAGGCGGCCAAACACGCCGGCAAAGAGAAAGTAGCGGGATTTGTAGCGTGAACGCTCAAACAGCCTTCCCCACCAGATAGACAGAAAATTCGATATCGGCGATATCATGGTCATCAGCATTAGCTGCCAATCGCGGGCATAAAGAGCCTTGCGGGCTATGATGTCCTGCGTTTGTCCCAAAGACTGGATCGCGCCATTGAAGACCGCTGCGCTCATGAGCAGGATCACCGTACGGCGTACTGATGGAGTAAGTTCTTTAAATTTCATATTTAATCAGGCATGAATTTCCTGCTGCCATTTTTTGTCAATATACAAAAAGCCTCCCTGATATCAGGGAGGCTCGTATATATATCTGTATTTATTGTTTTAGTACATTCCGCCCATGCCGCCCATGCCAGGATTTGGCATTGGCATAGGAGCTTCAGGCTCGGGAATATCGGTTATAATGCACTCGGTAGTCAAAAACAGTGCTGCGATGGAGGCAGCATTTTGTACTGCACTACGCACCACTTTGGCAGGATCGATGATACCGGCTTCAAACAAATCCTCGTATTTACCGGTAGCGGCATTGAATCCCATATGAATATTCTTGTAGCCTTTGATCTTTTCCACTACCACGGCGCCTTCTTCTCCGGCGTTTTTGGCGATTTGATAAAGTGGCTTTTCCAGAGCTTTGGCAATAATTTCCACAGCCATTTTTTCTTCAAAAGAGAGTCCTTTCATAGTTCTGAGGGATTTTGCGGCCTGGATCAGAGTGATACCTCCGCCAGGTACTATTCCTTCTTCCACAGCCGCGCGAGTGGCCTGCAGGGCATCATCCACACGGGCTTTCTTTTCTTTCATCT
>JALNWR010000029.1 GCA_023230795.1 Candidatus Cloacimonadota bacterium | reverse complement strand
CTGGATTGGATGCGTCTCGCATCCAGCAAGGCCAGAGGCCTTGAAAATTGAGCACGTCCCGTGCTCAGCAGGCGAGACGCCTGCTATCCAGCTCTACCCGTCACGGGGATGTTTTATGTCTTCTGAACAGTTTTCATGTAAACCCCAAAACCTATAAATCCAAAACCAAGAACCCCAAAACCAAGAAATCCAAAACCAAGAAATCCCGCACTCCAGCACTTGAAAACTTGAAAACCTCAAAACTCGAAAACTCTATCTAATTCTCCGGATTACTCAGCGCCCTTGCTTTTTCCCTGGCCATATCCTTCTTCTGCAAGGCCTCGCGTTTGTCATAGAACTTCTTGCCTTTGGCCACGGCGATAGTGAGCTTGCAGCGGCCTTGTTCGTTGATATAGATATCCAGAGGGATCAGGGTCATGCCTTGTTCTTCCACTTTGGTTTTCATGCGGCGGATTTCGTGTTTGTGCAGTAGCAATCTACGGGGACGCTCCGGGTCATGATTTGAATAAGAAGCTTTTTCCCAGGGGGAGATGTGAAAATTCATCAGCCAGCATTCGCCGTCTTTGACGCGGGCAAAGCTATCTCTGAAATTTACCTTTCCGGCGCGGATGGATTTTATCTCGCTGCCTTTTAGCGAGATGCCGGCTTCGTATTTTTGTTCTATATAGTATTCATGGGTGGCACGGCGGTTTGTTATGGTTCTCATAGCTTTAGCTCTTGTGATATTTTTGTTTGGTAGGCTTGGGCGGTAATGATCAGCTCTGCTTCATCCAAATATATAAGCTGGCGGTCTTTCATTACGAAGTCTCCGGCGATCATCACGTCCCGAATCTGCTCTGCTCCAATGGCATAGACCAATTGGGAATAAGGGTTATAAAGCGGTTGACTTTGCAGATTTTGGATATCGATGATGAGCAGATCGGCATATTTTCCGGTTTCAAGTGAGCCCAGCTCCTGCTCTTTGCCCAGAGCTCTGGCGCCATCGATGGTTATCAGGGCAAAGGCATCTTGCGCCGGTAGCAATTCCGGATCATGATTGATGGCTTTGTGCAGTTTGGCGGTGGTGCTGAGTTCCTCGAGGATATCGAGATTGTTGTTGCTGGCCACACCGTCTGTGCCTATGGATAGATTCAGCTTGCGCTTCAGCATCTCTTTGATGGGGGCGATTCCGTTGCCGAGTTTGAGATTGCTATCCGTGCACAGGGATATGGCGGACATTTTGCCTTCCATGAGCTCCATCTCTTTTCCGGAGAGCCATACGCCGTGGGCAAAGGTGCATCTTGCCTCTAATACGCCCAGGGAGGCCAGATATTCCAGGGGGCGTTTGCCATGGACTTTGAGGCAATCCTCCAGCTCTTTTTGAGTTTCGCTGAGATGGGTGTGCAGGAGCCAGCCGTGCTCTGCGGCCAGCCTGGCACAAGAGGAATAGACATCATCGGAGCAGGTATAGATGGCGTGGGGTGCGAGGCTGCACTCCACCAGGGCTTGATCTTTGTATAAAGCTTCAAATACCTGCAGTTCTTCGCCAAATTCCCGGCCATCTCCGGAGTATTCGGGAGCGATGATGGCTTTGCTGACTATTACGCGTAGGCCTGCTTTGATGCAGGCATCGGCGATGCATTCCTTTTGAAAATACATGTCGTTGGTAAGGGTAATGCCATTTTTGATCATCTCTGCGGCTGAGTGCAGCGAGGCATCATAGATAAAATCCGTAGTCAGCATTTTGGCTTCCAGAGGCCAGATGTAATCATTCAGCCAGACATCCAGAGGCAGATCATCCGCCAGGCCACGGAAATAGGTCATGGGCATGTGGCTATGGGTATTGATAAAGCCGGGGGTGATCAGGCAGCCGGAGGCATCGATGAGCTTTTTACTCTGAAATTTCCCCAGCTGGTCTATATTTAGAATATTCACTATCCGTCCTTTATCGATCACCATAAAGTGCTGGTTCAGAATCCGGAACTCGGGGTCCATAGTGACAAAGATGCCGCCTTTGATGATGGTATCACAGTAAATCATGATTGTATCCTTTGCGCAGCTTTTTGTGGTGAAAATACGCCTTTGGGGGTGATGATGCCGGTGATGTATTTGGCCGGGGTGATATCAAAGGCTGGGTTCAGGGCGGGGGAGCCGGGATTCGCTATATCTTTGCCATTGATACGTTTGATCTCAGTTTCAGAGCGAATCTCGATGGGAATATCCTCTCCCTTGGCGCAGCTAAGATCGAAAGTGCTGTCCGGAGCTGCCACATAAAAAGGCCGCTTGTGCGCATGCGCCAGCACCGCCTTCTCATAAGTGCCTATCTTATTGGCAATATCGCCGTTCAGGCAGATTCTGTCCGCTCCTGTAATCACCAGATCAATCTCCTTTTTCCAAAAGTAAAAGCCCCCGGCGGAATCGGTAATAATGGCATGAGGGATGCCTTCTTGCTCCAGCTCAAAAGCTGTGAGCCGCGCACCCTGCAGGCGGGGACGGGTCTCTGCCACATATACGAAGATGTTTTTACCCTGTTTGTGCGCACAGCGGATCACGGAAAGCGCGGTGCCATGATCCACAGTGGCCAAAGCTCCGGCATTGCAATGAGTAAGGATGCGGGCTCCGGGCTGGATCAGCTCCGCACCTATCCAGCCCAGCTCCAGACAATCTTCGGCGCTTTTATTGGCAAATTCACCTGCGGCCAAAACTGCCACCTGCCGAGCATGAGGCAAATCCGGGATAAATTTGAGCGCACTCTCATAGACATACTGCACGCCAATAGAGAGGTCAATGGCTGTGGGACGGGTGGAAATCAGCTCCTGCCGGGCATGGCGCAGATGGGCGCGGAACTTATGATCCGGCGCAGCCAGAGCGGCCAGAGCCATGCCAAAAGCACCTGCAGCACCGATAGCAGGAGCGCCACGAACCGTCATTTCACGAATCGCTGTGGCTACTTCCTGATAAGTGCTATATTCCTTAAGGGCAAATTCATGAGGAATTTTGTTTTGATCTATCATCAGCACCTGGCCACTATCAAACCAGACGGTACGGTATTCTTTGCCATTTATTTGCATTTTTACTCCATTTTCAAATCTATGAGGTAACGCTGTAGTTTGGGTGGATTTGTGTCAATAGCTTTTTGCTAAGGTGTTCTGGATGAGTGTGTTTTATAGAACGCAGATTGAACGGATTGAACGGATTTGTACGATGCTTTGGGGGATTTTATAGAACGCGGATCGGGCGGATCGGGCGGAGGGGCGGGGATTTATTGGGGGTTTGGAAGGGGACTATTTGGAAACGGGAGCAGGTGCTGGGAAAAGGGAAATGTAGTCCCCCATAGAAAAGTTATGCGCTTGCTGGACAGGGGGGTAAGTGCTCGAGATGGTAAAGATATGCTGCGATTAGTGAGATTTTATAGAACGCAGATTGAATGGATTGAATGGGTTTGTACGATTCTTTGGGGGAGTTTTATAGAACGCGGATTGGGCGGATCGGGCGGAGGGGCGGGGATTTATTGGGGGTGGAAAGGGGTTTAGGTCTTTGAGGTTTATTTCTTTATTATCTGTGTTAATCCGTTCAATCCGTCCGATCCGTGTAACTATTCTGTTTAGTATTTGATTAGCTTGTGAGTCTGGCTACAGGAAGCGGATTCCGCTTTCAGGAAGTAGATTCCGGCGGCTTGGGGAGTGGCTTTGTGGTCTTTACCATCCCAGATCAGGTTCAGATCTCCAGCTTTGGCAACGTCTGAATACAGCTCTCGGATTTTGGCACCGCGGAGGTTGTATATAGATAGCTTCAAAGGGGCGCTGCGGGGGAGTTTAATGTGGATGTTAGCGTGGTTGGAAAAGGGATTTGGCCAGGAGCGGATCAATTCAAAGGCGGGGATAGATAGCTCGTCTGCATTAGCTTGTCCGGGGCGGGCTGCGATGCTGATTCGGCGGGTCATACCTGGTAAAATATGTGCTTTTACATAGCAGAGATTGTGTTCTGCCTGGCGGTCTGTCTGTAGTAAGTTTCCGCCATATACTTGGTAATCATCATTTCCGGGGGGCATTTTGAATTTGATCAAACCGTCTTCATAGCTGGCGCTTTGGTTGTTTACTATAAAGCAGCTCACGCTATCGGCAATGCCTTCATTTGAGGGCATAAAGTAGTGGAAGATGGAGTTTCCGTCATCACCGGCATCCACAGTGTATTGGGGAGAGAAATCTGTGCCATTTACCTTGATCACACGGTAAGCCCTGTAGCCGCACACGCTTTTGGTGCTGAGATTATAAGGATATTCCGTGATGGAGCCGCTATTGTAATGGGTATGTCCCCAAAGGGCGAGATCGGTATTCAGCTCATCCAGATAGATTTCATCATCAAAATCGTAATGATAAAACAGCACGCGGGCAGCGGCATCGGAGCCGGCTATCTCGCTATGCAGCCAATTGCGTTGGGAAGCTATCATGGAGGTATTGCCATAGATGTAATAGCGCCAGTCGTCATAATTTATATAGGTTTCGAGGCCGATATATTGCACGCCGTTGTAATCAAAGCTGAAATCCTGAGTGTGATAATCCCAGTTTGTGCTGCTGTTGTTTAGCCAGGGCCAGCCAAAATAACGCCACCAATGCCGGCGGGCAGAGCCTTGAGGCCCGGGAGTGCTATTCCAGCCTCCGATATCGTGATTTCCGCTCACCACAAATATCGGCACCTGGATCAAAGATAAAAGCCGTTGAGTCCAGCCATACCAATGCTGTCCGGCCAGGTCTTCCATCTCGCCTTCATTGATGAGGTCTCCGGTGATGAGGACAAATTCGGGATTGATGAGATTGATGTCATCGATCACGGCTCTGAAATCCACCACCTCGGTGGAATCGGTATCATAACCGTAATTCGGATAATACACGCGGTTTGGCAGATGCAGATCGGTGATGTGCATAAAGTAATAATTGCTTTTACGGGTGGGCATTAGATTCACCGCATGCCGGGTGATATCATGAATGCCGCCATCTGCGGTAAGCTCCAGATCATAAAGCTCATACACGGCCACATCGGGTATGGGGCACTGCAGGCTCCAGGTGCTGAAAAGCGGGTTATATTCCTGAGCTATAATCTGTAAGGGGATGCGCTTTGAGCCGTGGATCAGTGCTGCCGCAAAGCCGGTGGTATTTTCGGCAGTCAGCGCCGTGATCAAAAGGGTCTCTCCCGGAATGTGCAATGCGGGAATATTTTGCAGCGGCCGCATTATCACCGAAAGGGTATCGCCGGGGGCATTCCAGGCAGAACGCGCCGAAAGGCCGGAATAGTTCAGACAAAACAAAGCCAACAGCAAGAGCATTCTCCTGCTGAGAAGGTTCAAAGCTCTATTTATCATGCTTAAAGGGCGGCCATTAGATCTTTTACAGTGTTGATCGGAATGGCAAAACCCAGACCGATGCTGCCGCCGGTTTCAGAAAAGATAAAGGTATTGATGCCGATTACTTCGCCCTGGATATTCACCAGAGGCCCGCCGGAATTGCCCTGGTTGATAGCGGTATCGGTCTGGATCATATTCAGGTATTGGCTGCCGCCCTGGTCTTGAGAGATATTGCGTCCCAGAGCTGAGATCACGCCTACGGTCACGCTGGGCTGGGAGTCGTTCATCAGATAGCCGTATGGATTGCCCAAAGCGATGCTCCATTCTCCCACCATGAGATTATCGGAATTACCCAGCCGGGCTACTGGCAATTGACTTGATCTGATGCGGAGTTTAGCGATGTCATGAATATCATCGATGCCGATCAATTCTGCATCAAATTCACGTTGATCCGGCAGAACTATCTTGATATCGGCAGCGCCTTTTACGACATGGGCATTGGTGATGACATAACCCTCGGGATCATAGATCACACCGCTACCAATGGACTGCACCTGACGTCTGACAGGGCCGAAGAAATCAAAGAAGCCGAAAAAGCCGAAATTTGAGGGAATACGTCCTCGCACAATCTGCGTCTTGATCACGTTTACACTCACCACCGCCGGGGCGACTTCTGCCACAGCCCGGGTAATGGCGTTTTGCCGGCTGATGCCAGTGCTATCGCAGGGAGTATCGGGATCATTGAATATGGTAGGAATGGGAGCGGGACGGGGGCGAAATTGATTGATCAATATCAGGCTGATGCCGGCATTTATAATCAGGATGATGACACCCAGGGTGATAATATGGCTTAGTTTCATTGGAATTTCCTGATGGCAAATTCTATGGTGCTCAGACTTACCGTGGTTTCAAAGCAAGGGCCATTGGGGCGTTCATTGAGCACGCCAAAGACGGGGAATTTCCAGGTATCCTGCACTCCATCGGTGAGGTCTCTATGGCACGCTACGGCCACGATCACATCCGGAGAGGCATCCTGAATGATCTTACGCGCCAAAGAGCCTCCAGTGGCTACAGAAGCTCTCACATTCAGCTTCTTTGCCAGGGCTTTGATATCGGCTATGTCACATTTACCACATTCAGCGCAGGAATTGATATCGGTGGTGATGCGAATCTTGCACTCGGAATTTTGCAGACAGTGCGGCACCAGCAGCAGGATATTGGTATGATGAATCTGCCGGGCTGCCGATAACACAATCTCGTTGTTAAAATTCAGAAAGCTCTCCTGAATCTGCTGCCTTTTCTGGAAGGTGATAAAACCCAAAAAGCTGGCCAGATTGTAGTATATATGCACCAGCATCCATTTTGCGTAAATCTCCATCCAGCGGGGATGAATCTTGCTGTGAGTGCTGATCAGATTCAAGACCCAGGTAGAAACCAGGACAGTCAAAACTGCAAATAGAGCTATGTATATCACGGTCTCACTGAGGGATAAGCCCAATTTGAAGTAACTTCCGAAGACCATGCCAAAGAAGGCAACGGCAAGAACAGTCAAGCTGAGGCTGACCAGCATCGGAAACTTGATCACATTTAAATAATATTCTTTCATACTCCTATCCTCTCTCCCACCTGAAGCCGGGCTCCAAGGTGGTAGCTATAGGCATCCATTATTTTCTTACCAGCCGCCTGAACCTGACGGATCAAGAGCTGACCATCTTTTGTGCAGATGGTAAAACCTTCGTTTTTGATGATCTCAGAGATGCTTCCGGGGGGCAGCTCTGAAGGGGACTTCAGAGGCTCGGCTTGCAATATCTTCAGTTTGGCATCCCGGAACCTTACAAAAGCGCCCGGACTTTGGGAATAGGCTCGAATCTGGTTTTGCAAACTCAGACTGTCGCGGCCAAAATCCAATAGCAGATCTTCTTTGCCCACCTTCTGGCAAAAAGTGGCAACAGCATGGTCTTGCTCTCGGGGCTGAATATCTGGCAAATCCGGTAGCAATCCGACAAGCATATCAGCTGCTTGCAGGGCGAGTCTGTCATGCAAAGAGCTGTAGTTTTCGCCCTCCTGTATCTTCAGACTTTCCTGGGCAAAAACGGGGCCGGCATCCATCCTGGCCACTATCTTGAAGATGGTATTACCGCTGAGCCGATCACCATTTAAGAGAGCTGCGCGGATGGGTGAAGCGCCTCGGTATAGCGGCAGCAGCGAGGGATGCAGATTCAGCGCACCCAGGGCAAAGCTTTGGCGCAGTCTGCGCTTCAGATAGGCTCCGTATGATGCTGTGATTAGTATATCTGCTTTGTGGCTGAGGATATCATCCACATTCTGCTCGCTAT
The DNA here is from genome assembly GCA_023230795.1 of Candidatus Cloacimonadota bacterium. Taxonomy (GTDB): domain Bacteria; phylum Cloacimonadota; class Cloacimonadia; order Cloacimonadales; family Cloacimonadaceae; genus UBA5456. The sequence continues at coordinate 9,994 of JALNWR010000029.1, read as the reverse complement.
TTACATCCTGCGGACAAAAGATATTTAGGGAATGCTCCCGGGCATATTTTGCCAGCGGAGTATCTTCCAGCTTTTGCCTTCTGCCCTGGGGACTGGGGGGCTGACTGAGCACCAGTACAAGCTCATGCTCAGGGGCAGAAAGCAGCGCTTTCAAGGCCGGAATGGCAAATTCTGAGCTGCCGGCAAAGACTATCTTCATTGAGGGTCTTCTGGGTATTGCATGATGTTCACGCCATCCCTGGCCAGGGCAGCCATACTCTTCAGCTTCATCTTGAATTTGAGCTTGGCCAGAGTGGAGACGCGGTCTGTAAAAAGCACTCCGTTCAGATGGTCATATTCATGCTGAATCACTACGGCTTCATAGCCCTCAGCTTCAGCCTGGATATGCTCCCCTTCGGGGGTGTAATATGAATAGCTGATCTTGAGGGCGCGGTTCACATTGGCAAAGATATCCGGCACGCTGAGGCAGCCTTCTTCGCCGATCTGTTCTCCCTGGCGATCGTGAATCTCAGGATTGATCAACACGCGGGGGTTTTTCTGCTCCTCTTCACGGGCCCACCAGGGGTCCATAACGAAGATTCTTAAGTCCACCCCTACCTGGCTGGAAGCCAGGCCTACTCCATCACGCTCATACATGGTGTGGATAAGGTCCGGCAGATACTGCTTCAGGAAAGGGTCTTTGAGATCAGCTTCCTTAAGCTTCTTTCGCAGAATCTCATCCCCATAAATCCGGATGGGTAGAATCTTGGCCATGGTTTACTTCGTATTCGCCGGGGGAGTCGCATTCAAAATAGATACTATCGCAGAGCGCTGGAAATCCACTTTGACCTTGTTTGTATCATCGATTTCGATCACTACGATGTCTTTGTCCGGTTTGAGCGATACCACACGGCCATAGATGCCGCTGGAGGTGATTATTTTGTCGTTTACCTGCAGGCTGTCCAGCATCTTTTGCAGTTCTTTCTGACGCTTTTGCTGAGGGCGGATCATCAGGAAATACATGATGCCAAACAGAGCGGCGAAAAAGATCAGGGATGAGGTCATGGAACCACCCGCTGCGGCAGGGGCAGGGGCTGCGGCTTGTAATAAGATATATTGCATATTGTTCTCCTATATTTTAAAGAATTTTGGGTAGATCTGGATAAGTATCTGTAAGACGACGTTGGCATATACTCCAGCCAGGATGTCGTCTATCACCACTCCCCATCCACCGCGCAGCTTCTGTGAGCGATTTATGGGAAAGGGCTTGGCGATATCAAATACTCTGAATAATATAAACGCATACAGGCCGATTAGCCAGTTATGCGGTAAAAATAAAGTGGCCACAAAGTAGCCTATCAGCTCATCCAGCACTATAGAGCCGTGATCCTCCCCCAGAATATCCTCCGCCTTTTTGCAGATCACCACCGCGATCAAAGCCAAAGCTAAGATCAGCAGGGGCAAAAGATACGGGCAAGAGCCATCGTAAAACCAGGAGGGCAACAGCATATAAAGCCCATAACCGGCCAGAGACCCAAAGGTTCCCGGGGCAAAAGGTATAAAGCCAATCAGAAAGAGGCTGGCTATAAAGGTGCTGAAAGTGAGCTTTTTCTTCATAAACTGATTTCTATATAGGCATCCCGCCTGGCCTCTTCGATCCACTGCTGATAGGCCTGCATCTGCTTGCCTTGAAATAGGTAAGATTGAAGCTGCTCTTTTACTTCTTCATAGGTATAGATCCGCGAGGGCAGCTCCTTATCCCGAATGAAAAGATACAGCATGCCTTCGTTTTTGAGCACTTCGGTCACCTCTCCCACAGGGGTGCTGAGGATGGGAGCGGAAAAGAGCTGCGGAATGTCTTGCTCGGTAAATTCACCCAAGAGCCCGCCATCTTCTTTGGATTCCGGGTCCATGGAGTATTCCCGGGCTATTACAGCAAAATCCTCTCCGGCTAAGATGCGGCTGCGCAGATCGTTCATCAAAGCCATCTCACGCTCTTCATCCGCCTCGGTAGCTGCCACGGTTTTGAGGATATGAGAGGCGCGCACTTCATCTGCACGCTTTTCGGTGAGCCTGATGATGTGATAGCCAAATTGGGTTTCCACTATACCGCTGGTCTCTCCCACAGAGAGCTCAAAAGCTGCATCTTCAAAAGGCTTCACCATCATACCACGCTTAAATAGTCCGAGGTCTCCCCCTTGCTGGCTGCTGGCACAATCGCTATGTTCAGATGCCAGCTGAGCAAAATCCGCCCCTGTCTGCAAGCTCTGATAGATGCTGTCGATTACAGCCCGGGCTTTTAGCTGAGACTCCTCAGAGGGCGTAACTTCCCGCACTATCAATCTCAATTCCCAGGATACCGGCTTTACTGCCAGAGTGTCTTTGCTGGTCTCATAAAACTCACGCATTTCGCTTTCTTCCACGTTGATTTTGGTGGAGATGTATTTTTCGATCAGCTGTTCGCTGAGCGCATTTTCGGTGATTTGATCTTCAAAGTGTTTTTGCAGCTCGCTTTGGGTGAGCTTCATCTTGGTCAGATCAGCCTGAAAATCCGCTTCGCTCGGATACTGTGATTTTATCTGTTTGATATAACGTGCCGCATAATCTTTGATAGCTTGTTCGTCGATTTGTATGTCCAATTCTTTGGCTTTTTGTACTATCAGGCGCTGTTCCACCATCTGGTTCAATACCGCACGGGGAGCCAGCATCGCCGGATCAATTCCCGTAGAACTGAGTTGCTTGATCTGCTGCTGTAGCTCAGACATCAGGATGATCTCCGTGCCCACTTTGGCTACTATCTTGTCCAATACTTCTGCATTTGCCATGAAAGTCATACTGATCAGCAGCATGATAAGGAAGAGTTTTCTCATGTAAAGTCCTTTAATAATAATAGATTTGTTTGTTTTGAGATTTTATCTCACGTAAGAGTTCTTGATAGATTTCATTTTGTTTTTCTTTGATAATTCTGCTTTTGATCTCGGCTCGGTGGTCTTCATAGCTGGGCTCATATTCGCTGTCTTTGGTTTCGGTATAGCGAAATACATACCAGGCGCCATTTTGAGACAGCACGTCGGCCTCCATAATGTCCAGCTCTGTAGCGGCTTTCCAGAAGAGGGAATCCGCAGAATCCGGCTCCACAAAGCCCATCGTGCCGTTTTTTGATCGCAGGTCTTCGGTAGAGTATCGGCGAACTGCCTGGGCAAAATCCAGGCCTTGATTGATCTGCTGAAACACGTTTTCTGCGCTGAGTTTATCCGGCAGAGCGATGCGCTGGATTTGGTAAGCCAGCAGCGGCCTTTGAAAATCCGCCTGATGAATACGGAAATATGAAAAGAGCTGGTCTTCGGAGATTCTGGTTTGATGAAGCCGTTGTGAGATCAGCGCATTGGCTTTCACCTTTTTCTTAGCGTAGGCCATGCGTTCTTTGACCGCAGGGTCTTGATCCAGCTTCATTTCATCGGCAGCCTGGGCCAAAAGGGTGAGATTCACCCAATCTTCTATATAACGCCGTTTTTGCTCTGGACTCAGATTTTCCCAGCCATCCTCCGAGAGGCTGGCCTTAAAAGAATCCAGATAGAGCACTTCACCATTTACCTCTGCCAGCTTGGGAGAATCCGAACTGCCGCCCTTACAGCCAAAAGTCAGCAGGGCAAGCAGGACAAACAGGGATGCGAGATACTTGATCATAGAAACGGCGGTGTATATTTTATCCTGATGTAAGCTTTCTTCCCTTCCGGAGCTGTCAGGGGATGATAAAATTCGACCTCACCAAAGTCTTTACGCTCGTAATTACTCATAATCACAATGCCTTGAGGGCTGATCACAACGCCATCGGAAAAGGTCTTTTCAGAGACATAAGCCTGGATGATAGGCGTGATATTGATCAAGATAGAATCTGAGGAGCTATTCACCGTGCTCTGTAAGCTGGAGATAAACTCCGGAATATATATATCAGTAGTTGGAATGATGGCTCCATCCTCCGGCCGCTCTTTTAGCAACAAGGCCGAGACCTTATAGCTGTAAGTATTCTGATAATTAGGCAGATCGTCTTTGATATACAGCACCAATTCAGCTTTGTTTATGCTCGTTCTTTTCAGCTCTTCCGGGCTCAGAGTAGCGCCGTCTTCGCTCTTGAACATACCGTAATCCGGCTGCAAATCCACATACATACGCTGCGGGGCAAAATTGCTCAAGACCCATTCTCCCGGCCTGGGCTCTACCTCAGGATGCGTAAAACTATAGGAATTGAAGGTGGCAAAACGCGCAAACTCCGATTGCTCTTCATCCGAGGAAGTCTCTTTGTATTTGAATCTGATTTTACTGCCCTGGGTAGGCGTGCTCAGTCCCAGCTCCACAAAACCATCATTTTCTGCTTTGATCAGGATATTAAGGCCGGTGGAATCAGCATCTGCCTGCCAGCTTTGGATCAGATCATAAGGCAGAGGCACGCTCAAGGTATCGCTGCCACTTACAGAAGAAGCCACTACTGTGGATGTACCGGGAATCATAGTATAATCTTCTTCGCTTAAGGTATCGGGATTGGCAGCCCAGCCGGTATGAACCTTGTAAAAATTCAAAGTCAGGGGATTGCGCTCCACTTCATTTCTGCGCCTTAAGACTATATCCAGATTCAAGTCTGTAATCTCATAATATGAGGCAATAGTAGTATCTGCAGGCAGATCGGTAAAGCGCAGTATGCTCATTGCTCTGGAACCCTGCCAATTTCCCACCAATAGATTCTTTCTGTTTGATGTGATGCTGAGCAAAGAATCCGCAGGAAAGCTGTATCCAGAAACCACAGCTCCGCTATCCTCAAAACTCTGGGCATCATAATCAGACCAGTTTGTTCCGGTAAGGTTGTTCTTTTTGGTACAAGCTCCCACCAACAAGATGATCAGCAAGAGCCCGATAATTTGCATCGTCCTATTCATATTATCTTATCCTATTTTTAAGCAATTTTGTAAATTAGTAGTTTTAGTAGGCTTCGTGTATATGTAGATAATCGGTCAAGCTTTTTCTTTTGAGAGCCTTTTTTGCAGCCCTTTAGCGACCTGGCATCTATGTGGATAAGTTGTGGATAAGATAGGTGATTTATCCACCGTCCATCCACAGAAAAAAGCCCTGAAGCCTTTATTGATGCCTTATACACGCTTATCCACAGTAAACCATCCACACTTGTGGATAAGTCTGAGAAAGCAAGTCCGGATGCACTATCCATCAGCCTTCTGACTGCCCCTTGTTCTACTAATATTTTCATCACAGTACTTGCTATTTTTTCAGTTCGTTGATCATGAATTCCATCAGAGAACGAAATTTATCATCATCACGAAATTGATTTTCTATCATGCGCTTGGCATGGATTACTGTGGTATGGTCTTTACGGTTGAAATATTGGGCAATATCCTTCAGAGACAAAGCCGGAATCAAGAGATTGGCCAGGTACATGGATACCTGTCTGGGAAAGGCTACATGCGGTTTACGGCTCTTATCCATAATCTGATCTGTGCTGATCTGATAGGTCTGACACACCTGTTTGGTAATGGCATCCAGAGTGATTTCCCGGCTTACTTCAGAGATCATATCGGAAAGGATGTTTTGGGCGATATCGCCATCGATATCTTCGGGATTAAGCTTGTTGTAAGAGGCGTAGGCCAGGATGCGGATCAGCGAGCCTTCCAGGGCGCGCACAGAAGAGGTGATCTTATCGGCAATGAAATTGATCACTTCATCGGATAGTATGATGTTTTCCGGCTCGGCTTTCTTGCGCAGAATAGCTACGCGGGTCTCAAAATCGGGGTTTTTCAGGTCTGCCAACAAGCCGCTTTCAAAGCGTGTGACCAATCGTTTTTCCAGATCGGGGATGTCTTTGGGAGGGCGGTCTGAGGTGAGCACGATCTGCTTTTTATTGTCAAACAATGCATTAAAGGTATGAAAGAATTCTTCCTGAGTTCCTTCCTTGCGAGACAGGAAATGGATGTCATCCACAAGGAGCAGATCCACTTTGCGGAATTTAGCCCGGAAAGCGGGCATTTTATTGCTGCGAATACTCTCGATCATCTCATTTGTAAATGCTTCACTGGTGGTGTAATAGATGCTGCAATTGCGGCCTTCCTTGAGCACAAAATTGCCCACCGCCTGCATGAGATGAGTCTTACCCATTCCGCTTTCGCCATATACAAAGAGGGGATTGTAAGTATAGCCAGGATTCTCCGCCACCGCCTTAGCAGCGGAATAAGCGAAGTTGTTATTGTGCCCCACCACAAAATCCTCAAAGCTGTAGCGCTCATTCAGACGGGCGTTCAGGCTTACTTTTTTCTCGCTGTAATCCAGAATCTCGTCCTTACTATTCTCAGCCCGATAGGGATGAGTGATGAACTGAATGTCGTATTTTCGGGCATAAAGTGTGAAAGATATTTCCGAAAGCACTTTTTTATAATTTTGATTCAGATAGTTTGCACTAAATTGGGTGGGTACTCGTATGACCAGCTCTTTGTCCGACATATCCACCAGCCTGGTCTCGTAAAACCAGGTCTTAAAACTCTGTTCATTGATGTTTTCTTCCAGTTTATCCAGTATGTTCTGCCAAATATCTTGATCCATAAGTCTATTCCTTTATGAAATTTATCCACATCAGTCCCAAGGCCTTCGATGATCTGATTATTGAAGCATAATCCTATGTAAAACATAAGTTTAACAGTGTCTATGCGGCTTTAAATCAAAGCCATAGCTCTACTTATCCACAAGCTATCCACACAAAAACTCTTTCTTCATATTCATCAAAGCTTTGGCTGATATCCTCAGCTTCTCGCAAGCTCATGAGTAAGAAAATATCTAAGCCCTTTTTTTGTCAAGCTGTGAAAAGACAAGAAGATATGAAACTAAAATATCAAAAAATCTCTAAACTCATATAAAAACAGAGATTGTAAGCCTATGCTGGAAATCCAATAAAGCACTTACAGGTGTCTAAAAGCATAAGAAAATTATGATTAGCGATTTTGATTTTTATATAGAAAATACTTGGGATAGAGGCGTAAGTGTAGCGGAGGATGCCGGTCCTTTGAAAATAGAACGCAGATTGAACGGATGGAATGGATTTGTAGGATTCTTTGGGGGAGATTTCATAGAACGCGGATTGGGCGGATCGGGCGGATTTATGCGGATTTTGGGATGGAATTTAGGCAAACCGCAGCGGGAGGATGCTGATTCTTTGGAAATAGAACGCGGATTGGGCGGATCGGGCGGATTTATGCGGATTTTTTTTGGGAGGATTCCGGTAGGGCAGCTATCCGGCCAAGACTTTTTCCTGGCCTGATAAGGCCAGGCACACGGACCAATATCTCTGAATTTACGATGGATTACGCAGGCGCACTACGAATTTGAGCCTATCTGATTATATAGGGGAAGAAAGGGTTTTAGACTCGCTATCCCTCCTTTCGCAGCCAAATCAAACCCGCTGAGGGGAATAGAAAATATAGCTGCGATTGCCCCGCCTTCAAAGGCGGGGAAAAAGTCTTGTCGCCCGTGCCAGAACCCGCTCTGGCGGTTAAAACCGCCAGCTAAAGTCTTTTAAGGGAGATTGCAGATATAGGTATTTTTCTGGGCGCAATGACAAAGTGTAACCAATATTTATGTGTTAGAGTGTAACTGATGTGTCTTTCATACAGTCTCTTAAGGGAGATGTCGACTCTATGCGTGCCACCTCTACGCATTCATGTTTCAGGCCTATCTCTTTGTCAATGCTCGCCAACACCACACAGCATCGGAGCGATATCAAGCTCCGGATACATAAAAAACGGAGCTATGGCGAGCTCCGTTTCAATAGGGAGGATATCCATCCTCCACAAAATCCTGCCAGCTCAGTATTTACACAGCAAATACCGATCCAGCCGGGAGATCAAAATTTATAGCTAAGGCCGATATTACCGGAAAGAGATTGGGAATTGTAACTGCCGGCCACGTTATCGGCAGTCTGTCCGGAGTCTGTAATTTCTCTTTCGTCAAACATAATGTATTGCATATTGGCATTTACACCGAAGTTTCCGATCTGGCGTCCCCAGCCCAGATTTGTGCTATATTTATTGCCCACATCTGAGATAGTGGGAATCTGAGTAGCTTCTGGGATAGGGGTTTGTTCAAAGAAGAAACCGGCTCTGATTTTGTTGCAGCCCAGCTTGTATTCTGTACCCAGGCTGATGCGGGAGCTATTTTCCCAATTCAGTACCAATTCACTTTCGCTGACCTCCATGCCGGGCATTATGGTAATGGGGTCATCCATTTCAATTTTTACTGTTTCCAGATTCTCCCACATGGTATAAGCATAATCCAGGCTCAGAGTCCAAACTGGACTTATCTTGTAAGCCAGGCCAATGCCGAGTTCCGCCGGAATATTCAAGGTGGCTTCGATATCGGATTTTCCTCCGAGTTTCATAGCCGGGGTGACGTTACCCAGAGTATCTGCCTGAGCCGGAGTCCAAAGATATACCGAAGCATCGCCTTCCAGGGGTATTTCTGCGGGCAATTTGCCAGCCAGACCGATGCTCAGGCGCTCCGTAGCCTTGTAAAGCACACCCAGATTTCCCCCAAAACCAATTCCAGTGCCGGAAAGCTCTGAAGTGAGAGGAACATAGGGATTGTCAGGGAATTTGATCTGATCGATATCGATCATCCCGTACATCACACTCAGGCCTGCACCCACAGAGAAATTCGGCATTACTCGATAAGCCACCGTGGGATGAAAATCCAGTACCGCAATGCTGCTCATCATCTCATCTTCAGGAAAGCCATCTACATAGACCATCGGGGTGCCCGGAAGCTTGTATGCATCCCAGGTAGTGCCCAGGCCGTAAGGTACATAAAAAGCCAGGCCATATTTCAAACGAGGCGATTTTGCCATGGTTCCAAACACCGAAGGGAAGGCGGTTAATTTCTTGTTTGCTTCATACTCCTGGGCACTATAGCCGGGATTATTCACCAGCGCAGTTCCGGAAGGGTCCCATTTGACCGTAGGCATAATGAAAGTTCCTCCCAAAGAAATGGAATTTTCATTCATAAACCCCAATCCGGCGGGATTCCAGTACATAGCTGAGGGATCATCGGCCAGGCCTCTGAAGGCACCAGCCATGGAGGTGGAACGTGAGTCCACTCCAGTCAAAGCAAAACCGCCGGCAAAAAGCTGTCCTGCCAGCAGGGTCATACACAGCACAATAAGAATAGTGCGGCATTTTTTCATCATTCAACTCCTTTACATTGCGTTAAATATGATATGGAGTTGAATGATATTCAGAGGCATAATAACGTCAAGTAAAATATTTTTAGGCTGTCCCGAATTTTTTTGATCTTGATGATCGTTCTGCCTGGGATTTGTTGTATGGTATGGCATTCATACCTGAGTTATGTTATTGTATAGCCATTATTTGCTAAGCATAAGTGGCTCCCGCCGGGAATCAATATAGTAGTTTGTTTTATTGAGTTATATCAAAGTGTCTTTGAGAATCAGCACTCTTTACTTTATCTTGCTTCTAACTCGTTTTTAACTCGAGTCCACTCGAAGCTTCGAGTCAGCTCGAGTTAAACACAAGTTAAAAACAAGATCATAAGTAAGGTTTCAGGCTTGTGCAACCCTCTATCCGGCTAAATCGGCTTCGAACTTTCCTTCATTCATGTCTTTTTATCTTCAGTGCTTTGGAAATATCTTGACGCCCAAACGCATATTGAATTTTTTGGTAGTCCATCCGGCTGATCTAAAATCAATCAGCATCCAGTATAGATCGCTACGTTTTGTCCCGAAAGTTTTCTGTTATGAGCAAAGACTCCTGGCATTCCCCCAAAATATTGAGCTATTCTTTTGATAATAAATTCATTGGCTTTATCTTAGCTTGCATCCATGTCCATATATTTCAGTTTATATCTTTAGCACTTAAGATTATTGATTCCAGCTGAATATGCTTCTAATCCGAGTCCCGTTGACGGAATTTCAGATAGTAAGCTATCGCTACACAATAACTAAGAGTCCTGT
>JALNWR010000028.1 GCA_023230795.1 Candidatus Cloacimonadota bacterium | reverse complement strand
ACTTCGGTAAACTTGGAGGCTTCCACTTTGATAAAGGGAGCGTTTACCAAGCGTGCAATGCGTCTGGCAATCTCGGTCTTCCCCACTCCCGTAGGGCCTATCATGATGATGTTATTTGGCATGATCTCACGCCGCATCTCGCTTTTTACCTGCTGACGGCGCCATCTGTTTCTCAAGGCAATCGCCACGCTGCGTTTGGCCGCAGTCTGGCTGATGATGTATTTATTCAGTTCTTCTACTATCCTAATTGGAGTAAGGCTTCCTATTTCTTCCACTACAAAACCTCCAGGACAAATTCGTTGTTTGTATAAACACAGATTTCAGATGCGATCTTCATAGCCTGACTCACTATCTTTTCTTCGCTGAATGTGGTATTGCGCAAAAGGGCACGGGCTGCTGCCAGAGCATAGTTTCCACCACTGCCAATAGCCATCAGTCCATCATCTGGCTCCATCACATCACCCACTCCGCTAATCATCAAGATGCCGGTTTTATCTCCGGCAATGAGCATGGCTTCCAGGCGTCTGAGGTATTTGTCCTGACGCCACTCTTTAGCAAGGTCAACTGCTGATTTCCTCAGGTTGCCTTTGTTCGCTTTCAGCTTTTCTTCGAACTTCTCAAAGAGGGTAAAGGCATCTGCTGTAGCTCCGGCAAAGCCAATTATCACTTTATCATCAAAAATCTTCCTAATCTTGATGGCCTTAGCTTTGACTACCGTGTCTCCCATAGAGACCTGTCCATCACCACAAAGTGCAGTTTTACCATTACGATGAATCCCGATGATGGTGGTTGAATGCATATTACTTGAGTTCATTTTCTTTCTCCGCAGGCGGTATATCTTCGAGCTCTTCTGTGCTCTTATCGATATCTGTCAGGCTGGCAGAAGCATCAATCTCAGAAGAATGCTCAAAACGCATTTCCTTGGCACGTTCGAACTTGGCCTGCACTATTTCAAGTTCTGGTGTATCCAGATTATCCAAGATTAACTTGAATATATCATCTGTATTCAGGGTTTCCTTTTCCTGTAGCTCTTTGGCCATGACATCCAAAAGCGTACGGTGTTTGATCAACAGCGCTTTGGCTGTATCATGTGCTTCCGTGATTAGGGCGCGAATTTCGCTATCTACCAGGCGTGAGGTCTCATCGCTGTGTCTATCGTGAGTACCCAGCTCTTTGCCCAGGAATATTTCACTTTGCTCTCTGCCGATGGTCATGGGGCCGATCACATCGCTCATTCCCCAGGCGCAAACCATCTTTTTAGCGATATCGGTGGAGCGTTCCAGATCATTGCCAGCGCCGGTTGTGAGTTCTCCAAATACCACTTCTTCCGCAGTCCGTCCACCCAAAAGGGTCACCAGATACTGCTTGAGATAGCTGCGTGAGTAACCGGTCTTATCGCTTTGCAGATAGTGAGTAGCGCCGCCGGTAAAGCCGCGGGGGATGATGCTGACCTTATGCACCGGCTCCACCAATTCCTGGAAGATGCTGGTAAGCACATGCCCAATCTCATGATAGGCCGTAAGCCTTTTATCCTCCTCGGGGATTACCCGGCTTTTCTTTTCGATGCCCAGAGTCAGCTTATCTTTGGCTGCCTCAAAGCTCGTCATTCCAATGCTGCTCAGGTTTTTACTGGCAGCTATCAGGGCTGCTTCATTCACCAGATTAGCCAGGTCTGCGCCACTAAAGCCCGGGGTGCCTCTGGCGATCAATTCCAGATGCACATCCTCGGCGAGCGGCACCTTGGCAGCATGAACTTTCAAAATCTCGGTTCTGCCCTTTATATCCGGTAAATCCACTGTTACCTGACGGTCAAATCTTCCGGGACGCAAAAGCGCAGGGTCCAGGATGTCAGGGCGATTTGTAGCAGCTATGATGATCACGGCTTCATTGGGTTCAAAACCATCCATCTCTACCAGGAGCTGATTCAGGGTTTGTTCTCTTTCATCGTGTCCACCACCAAGTCCGCTTCCACGGTGACGGCCTACAGCATCTATCTCATCTATAAAGGTTATGCAGGGAGAGTTCTTTTTGGCTTGTTCAAAGAGGTCGCGTACCCGGGCTGCGCCCACACCCACAAACATCTCTACAAAGTCTGAGCCGGATATGGAGAAGAAAGGTACCCCTGCTTCGCCGGATACTGCTTTGGCCAAAAGGGTCTTACCGGTTCCAGGCCGGCCTACCAAAAGCACGCCGCGGGGAATCCTACCTCCCAAGCGTTGAAAGCGCTTCGGGTCCTTGAGAAATTCCACTATTTCCTGCAATTCCTCCTTGGCTTCATCCACACCGGCTACATCCTTAAAGGTTACCTTGGAGCGACTGGCCTGATGCAGCCTGGCTTTACTTTTTCCAAAACTGAAGGCTTTAGAATTCTGATTTTTCATGCTTCGCATGATAAAGAACCAGAAGAGTATGAGTAACAAAAAGGTAAAGGCATAGGACAGCAGTCCCGTCCACGCAGGTGGCTTGATAGTGGAGACCTTGATTCCGCTCGCCAGCAGACTATCCACCAGACGGGCATCGTCAAATGGAATGGTAGTAGAATACTTCTTATCTGCAAAATCTGCATAAATTATATCGCGCTCTGAGAATTGTGCTTCTTTTACCGAGCCGTTATTTACCCGAATCATAAAATTACTGAAGCTTTCTTTGGAGACCTCTTCTCGGTTACCGCTGAAAGTATGCCAGAGCACTATAGCTAAAAGTATGATAACAAAGATAAAGGGCATGGAAAATACGGATTTCTTTTTGGGAAGAATAGGATCCCCTTTTTCATCCACTTTGGGTACTGTTCTTTGTGGCTCTTTGCTCGATGTGCCGCTAGTATCAGCTTTGCGCTTGACCATCCATATCCGGATGATTCCAATCACTGAGATCAGGAGAATAGCGTAGATAAACCATCTCAGCATATTGGAGAAGTTATCCATTACTATAGGAATTTGTTCGGGAAGCTGATTCAGGGAATCCGCCACATTCTGGGCCCAAAGCCCTCCTGTAAGGGCAGCAAGAGTCAGACTCAGGAAATACTTCATTTATAGCACTCTTCCTTCAGGATGCCGATATAAGGTAAATTGCGATAACGTTCGGCAAAATCCAATCCGTATCCAACTACAAATTCATCTCCTACTTCAAATCCCACATACTCAAAAGATATCTCTACCTTATGTGCTTCCGGTTTATCCAATAACACACAAGTTCTGAGGCTGGCTGGTTTGTGTTTCCATATATAATCTTTGATATACTGCAGGGAAAGTCCGCTATCCACTATATCTTCCACGATGATCACATCACGGTCTGCAAGCTCTATATCGATGTCTTTTCGAATCTTGACCACACCGCTGCTGCTGGTGCCCACACCATAGCTTGATATAGCTAAAAAGTCGATCTCAAGCGGGATGGTAATGGCTCTGATCAAGTCGCTTAGAAAGACAAAGCCACCTTTTAACACCCCGATCACCACCGGCACCTTGCCTTCGTAATCTGAATTTATTTCTTGCCCGATCTCACGGATGCGGGTCTGTATGCGCCGTTCGTCAAATAGTACGGCAGATATATCACAATTCATCAAATTCATAATATCCTCTTTTTTTCCGGCTTGCAGCCCGTTTTTGTTTATTCAGTAACGATACGGCTTCAATCATCAAGAAACGGTTGGTAGTTTCCGTATAACGAACCCTCTCATCAATACGATGACCGCAAATCCAGAATATCTTTTCTCCATCATCAAAAATGGGGATTAAGTCCCTATCATATTTTGCTACTTTTTCGTCAATGAAAAAGTCTTTGAGCTTCTTAAAACTTCGCATTCCCAAGGGCATAAATCGGTCTCCCGGCTGACGGGAGCGAATCATAAAGCCACTGTTTATCTTATCCGCATCAATGATAGCTCTAAGGCCTTTATATTCCTGATGGTCCCGGGGTAAAACCCTAAGGTACTTAAAACGAAAGCGATAGTCCATGTGCACTGCCCGCGAACGCTCGGTCTCGATCTGCAAAGACTCGGCGACTTCAGATTGAAGCTCTTCCGGATTGCTGCTAATGACCAATTCCTGATATCGTTTGATGGCAAAAATCCCATGGGGCAAGCTCACGTATTTGCTGCCTTGAGCCAGATAAATACTTTGAATCTCCCGAAGATTAGCCAGAAAAAAGTCTTGATGTTGACCACTCACCTGCTGAAAGGCCTCTCGCAAAATATAAAAATGTTCGATATCGGGCGCTTTCAGCAAATCCGGCAAACTCAGGACAATTCTCTGATTGCTGCTATCCAGGCAGATTTTTTTGTAGCGCCGGAGCGCTCTCTCGCTGATGTAGCGATCCGCTTGAGCCAGGATCGTGGCTTCTTCGGTCAATTTATCCTTCAGCTGAGGATTATATTGCTTTTCCAGGGCTGGGATCAGATCGTGCCGAATGCGGTTTCGGGTAAACTTTCTCTCAAGATTGCTTTCATCCTCCCGCCAGCTGATGTTTTGCTCCAGAAGCATATCCTTAAGCTCTTGCGGCTTAAAGCACAAAAGCGGATGCAGAACATTCCCCTGCCTTGGCTTGATGCCGGCCATACCAGAAAGCCCGGCACCTCGAAATAGATTGAGCAATACGGTTTCTGCCAGGTCCCACTTGTGATGTGCCAAAAGTACTTTGTCAAAGCGGTAGCGCTCCAATATATGATCAAAGATCTCAAAGCGCGCCATCCGGGCCCGGTTTTCCAAATCTCTATCTCCACTAAGCTCTATCTTGCGAACTATCAGAGGTATATTCAGCTTCTGGCATAGCTCTTTTACAGAGCGCTCATCCAAATCGCTGGATTTGCCCCTGAGCTGGTGATTCACATGAACCGCCAGCAAAGTAACATTCAGGACAAAGCGTAATTTGTAATAAAAATACAGCATGGCAGTGGAATCCGCACCTCCGGATACCGCCAGCAGTAGCTTCTCCCCTGTGCAGAGAATCTGCTCGCGCTCAAGATAATCCATCAGGCGCTTGATATAGTCTGAACTTAGGCTCATCGTATTCCCATCCATATATAGTATTTCAAAACAATTCTTTTTCGTTTGCTCTGTCTGTCAACCGGAAACTGCCAGGACTGCATACCAAGCCCCGAAAAAGGCCTGGTAAAATCTGGTTTTATTACAAATTCTCTTGTGGCTATCAGGTATTCCAGTAGCCATTGCTCAAATCTTGGCATCGAAGCTGTGATAATACTAATTCTTATCCTTCAAAGTGGTCCAATCCACTATTTTGAGCAGTCTGGCCTCTCCCGCCGGAATTTCAATTTTCACCCGGCGTCTTTTTGCCTTATAGAGCTCTTTAGTCTCCATGTCCAAAAGTGCCGGATTCTTGATATCGCGATCAAATATCACTTTCAAGGTCTGGGGTTCAAACTCGCTATAAGCATCAGGATAATCTTCCGGAGCCACAAAATCCGGATTGAGATATTCTTTTCTGGGATGAAACTCATTGCTGCGACGGTTTACTGCAAATATGGCATACTCACCGGAATCTTTTGTATAAAGACCGGTTTCGATATAACCTTCATAGCTTCCGTTACAAGCCTGCACTACCCGCAATTTATTGATGCCGCTTTCGGCATAATCCAGCTTGGGATAATTGCTAAACAGCATCGCAGTGCTTGCACCCACCCAATCCCAATCCTGCAGCTCTTCACCGAACTTCAAAATTCGAGGATTAAGTTCTTTTACCACATCATATATATAATCAAACTTCTTGAGCTCACTGGCATCTATCCCGATCAAAGGAGCGTAATCCCCCACTTTGGCAGAGCTCACAAACCCGTTCAATAGATATTGATACATACCATCTGCCCCATAGCATAAAGGTAAAAACATCAGAGCCTTTTGCGTGGCTTGAGGTGGCATAACCCAGGACCACCAGCGGGAACCGCTCCAATGACCAAACACCTGCACTACGGGATAAAACTTTCGCTCAGGACTCTGCGAGACATAATCATAGCTCTCTCTGTAACCCTTCAAAAGGCGGTGATCCAGTACATTTTGATAAAATCGTTCTCCTGCATCTGGATCATAAAGTATGCCAGGCTGAATGGGATAGATATCTGGCATCATTATTCTGGGCTGCGCTATGTCCCTAGTCAGATCAGGAAAGTGCCACCAATTATCTTTGTCATCCAATTTGTATGTTCGATGGTAGATATCGTAAGTAGCAGAACAAATAGGGGGATTGTCCTCTTCTATCATGCCTTGCATCATATTGAAAGAGGAAAGATGGGTCTGAAAAGGTTCATCCATGCCATATACATAGCGGATCACGTTACCTCCGGGCAGAGCGCGATGAGCCCTGAGCCGTTCATTGATGCTCTTTTTATAAAAAGCGTAATTTTGGCGTAAATCTCGATATATTTCATCTTCCATATCGATATAATCCAGGCTAAGATCACAATTCCCATGCCAATACAGACCAGGCGCAAAATGCCGGAAGATATACCACCACCAATGTCCAGGTGTGTCGGGATTATTGTCCCAATCATCCGTCATAATTCGGCTGTCTCTGAGATCATTATAACTGATAGTAAAGGGCAGGTCTATATAGCCTTCAGGGCTACCCATAGCTTTAAAATCTCCCAGGCTGAATTCTGTGCGATCTGCTTTTTTGCCATGAGCCCTCTTGTTTGCTACGATCTTCTCACCAAATTCACGTTTATCACCCCGATGGGCATAAATCTGAAAACTCAGCAGCGGAGCTTCATCACTTAAATCCGGAGCTATATTTGTGAGCTTTACCCTATATGTAAGATAGAGTGAATCCGTATCGCTTTTTGCGTCAAGATGCCTTTTGTGAAACCGAATCTCATCATAAAGTTTGACTCTATTTCCCATTCTGTCTGGCCAGCGCATAGTAATATCAGTATAAGCCCAACCGATTTTGTCTTTATTTCTTTTCACCTGCCAGGCATGCTCATTTGAAGCTTTGGAGTCTTGTATCACCTGGCCGGTTCGGGGGATGGTCTTGCTATTTCCGTACCAGAATTCAGGATCAAGATTGTCACCTTTTTTCACCACAGTCTGGTCGGTATATTCGGCCTCAAACCGATAATAATTACTTGTAGAAAGTGGAACTAAGCTAAAGCGGCGGGAATCCCTGGGGTCATTGCTCCAACACTTATCCGCAAGCGCTGCATCCAGCTTTGCCTTATCCAAAGCTTGCAGTAATGAACTCAAATCAGGATCGCTATTAGTGGTTTCAATCACGTTTATGTTAAAACTCAAGTCCTGCATATGAGCAATTAATTCATCACGATGCTCAGAATAATAGCGCTTATCATTTTGCAAATATGAATAAGCACCCAAAAGAAAGGGCTCACTGTGAAAAGCATGCAAGGGAATCAGGCAAAAGGCCAAAAGACATAAGACATAGTATTTCATCATTATCCTCTTCAAATATAATCGTTTATCGTTACTTTAATCTATTCGGTCACTAAACGAAGCTCTTGCTAAACAGTCAAGAAATATCTCTTTACTACCAGTTTGGCAAAGCTAAAATGTGCCCATGATAAGGCCATCATAACGGAATGTAGTGCCATATTGTATCACCTGTTGATAGCAGACCCGCCGCCCTTAGTGAACCCCGTGCCGTCCTAAATAAGTTGACACATAAGCTAAAGATAAGATAGTTGTAAAATGAAACAGGAAGAGAAAGGTAAGCAAAGCCAAAACATTGCCCATTAAGGTTTAAGATGAAGATAGCAGAAGAGCTTTAGCATGCTTGGCTCCTTCCCGAATAAGGTCAACTGCCCGTGTCCTTTAATGGTAAAAGCCAGTAACTGATTTTTGCAGGTATTTAGTGCTGGCATAGTAATATATATTGTGGAGCTTTGGTATGAAGATTGCTTGCTAAAGATGAGCCTGATTTGTCCCAACGCGAATTAGATTATCTGGGAGGATAAAGGAAATGGACTATAGCAAATTACAAAACCTTGCCATGAATGATAATGGTTTTATATTTGACCCCGCCTCCGGCTACAGTTACACGAGTAACGAAACCGGGCTATATATAATGAAGCTTTTAGCAATGGGGAAAGACAAAGATGCCATTTGTCAGCAATTAATGGAAGATTATGAGGTTAGCGAAGATAATTTCGACAGCGATTTTGAGCATTATATGTTGATGCTGGAAGCTTTGGGTTTGGTGGAATTCTGATGGCAGAGCTTAGGCAAAATCCCGATCTGTCATCATTAGATATCACTATAGCCGTTACTGGCCTGAAGACCGGAGATAATCCTCAACCGGGAGTTGCAGTGATTCGCAGCATCCGGGCTGCTGGTTTTACCGGGCGGATCATAGGTCTGGTTTACGACTCTATGGAGTCCGGCATATATTTGGAAGACCTCGTGGATGAAGTGTATCAGATGCCATATCCCTCAGCAGGCGCAGAGGCTTTTCTGGCGCGTATTGAGTATATTAGCAGCAAGAGAAAGATAGACGTAATCATCCCCAACCTGGATGCCGAGGTGATTTTGTATATCCGCCTGCAAGATGAGCTGGCTAAATTGGGCATCAAGAGCTATCTGCCCAGCGAAGAGTGCTTTTTGCTGCGGGACAAGACCAAGCTGGCTACCTATTTCCCGCCACGGGGCATTTTGGTACCGGATACCATGCTGGTAAGCGATGTCAGCCAATTGATCAGCAATAAAGATAATTTCCCCATGATGATCAAAGGCCGCTATTATGAAGCCTACAAAGCCCATAACTTTGAAGAAGCTCTGAAGTATTTTTATGAGATAGAAAGCCGCTGGGGGCTGCCCATCATTTTGCAAAAGCTGATTTATGGAGAAGAATATAACATAGTAATAGTGGGAGATGGCGAAGGTGGCGTACTGGGTATGGTGCCGCAAAAGAAGCTCGTGATCACGGACAAAGGTAAAGGCTTTGGAGGAGTGGTGATAAAGAATCCAGAGCTCGACGAATTTGCTGCCAAAGTGATCTCCTTGTTCAAATGGCGCGGTCCTTGTGAACTGGAAGTAATGCGTGGCTATGACAATCAGAATTACTTGATCGAGATCAATCCCCGCTTCCCGGCCTGGGTAAGGCTGGCAGAAGGCTCCGGACAAAACCAACCCGCAGCCGTAGTGTTGAAAGCTCTGGGAGAAGAGCTTGCTGCTCTGCCCCCCTGTAAATCTGGAACTTTGTTTATCCGTCATGCCGAAGACATCATCACAGATATCTCGGTGATGGGTGAAGTATCTGCAAAAAGTGAACTTATAAGAAGGTAAATAAATGAAAAAGACATATATAGCACCAAATATTGAACGCAATTCTGCCGGTAACATGAACAAATACGGGGCCAAAAGTGTGGTGCGCCATCAGGATAATATCGAGGGCGTCCCGATCAGCCAATTGGTCAAGGATCATGGCTCTCCTTTGATCGTTCTATCGGAAGCCCAAATGCGCAAACGCTACCGCAGACTGTTGGATGTGATGAAGATGCACTATCCTAAAGTGGAATTAGCCTGGAGCTACAAGACCAATTACCTGGGAGCAGTATGCAACATTTTCCATCAAGAAGGTGCCCGCGCTGAAGTGGTCTCCAGAATGGAATATGAAATGGCCAGAAGGCTGGGCATAGAAGGCAAAGATATCATTTTCAACGGTCCGGGTAAAAGCCCACAGGCACTGCGCATCGCAATCCAGGAATCTGCCCTGATCCATATCGACCATCTGGATGAGCTTTACATGATCGAAAAGCTGGCCAGAGAGATGGATATGGTACCTCAAGTGGCCATCCGTGTGAATATGGATACCGGAATCAGTCCGCAATGGACTCGTTTTGGGTTCAACTATGAAAACGGTGAAGCCTATCGCACCGTGCAACGCTTGCTTTCAGGGAAAACCATGAAACTGCGCGGTTTGCATACTCATATCGGCACCTTCATCCTGGATGCCAATGCTTACTATTGGGCGGCCAAAGCCTTGCTGGATTTGGCCCAAAGGATAGAACAAGAGCATGATGTAGTGCTGGAATACATAGATATGGGCGGCGGTTTTGCCTCTCAGAACACCTTACATGCGCAATACACTCCGGGAGAATTTGCCTCCCCGTCTTTTGATCAATATGCAAGCGCCATCGGCAATGCCTTCAACGAATCCAGCTTTGTAAGCAAGAATGTACCTACCTTGATCCTGGAAACAGGCAGAGCCTTGGTGGACGAAGCCGGCAGTCTGATCTCCAGTGTTTTGGGCAAAAAGAATCTGCCCACCGGAGAGCGTGCTATCATCCTGGATGCAGGAGTAAATACAGCCATCACCGCCTGGTGGTACAAGTTGAAAGTTCTACCCACCCGTAGCTTTCCCGGAGCCTATCAAAATACCATCTTCTACGGGCCGCTGTGCATGAATATAGACGTGATCCGTCCGGCTGTACCCTTCCCTGACCTGCATTTTGGCGATACTGTAGTGATCAGCCCTACGGGTGCATATAACAACACTCAGTGGATGCAATTCATAGAGTACCGTCCCCAAATCCTTTTGATCACGGAAACCGGACAGGTGGAATTGCTGCGCGAATCTGAAACCCTGCAAGACGTCATAGCAAGAGAGAGAATACCAGAGCATCTGAGCAAGATCTAATGAAAGCCGGCAACCTGATTGCTTTTGTCAAAGCTGTACCTAATGCCTATGCCACTATCCTGTTTTCGGACAGCCTGGGCATAGGCCTGGCTTTGATGGCGCTTACTTTTTTATCGCCAATAGTAGCCCAGGCAGGACTATTTGCCTTGCTCTGTGCACTTTTGGCCACGCGCATTTTGGGGTATGAAGCTTGGGATTCGGCTCAGGGAGTGCTTGCTTTCAATAGTCTGCTGGTGGGTTTGACCATTGGGTATTACTATCCCTATAACGGTTGGGCTACTTTGAGCCCTCACTTTTTTGGCCTACTGGCAATAGCCTCTATAGTTACCATGTTCCTTTATATAGGCCTGAATTACATTTGTCAGAGCCTTTTCAAGATGCCCTCTTTGAGCTTGGCCTTTTCTCTGGCGTCATTGTTCTTTTGGTATTATCTGGTTCGCAGTGGCAATTTCAGCGGTTTAAACTTCCAAAAACCTTTTATTTTTGAACATAGCCTGCAGCTCAGCTGGTTCTGGCAGGATTATTTTACCAGCATGGGCAGCATTTTGTTTGTGCCGGACCTCATCGCTGGGATACTGCTTGCCTTGGTGCTGCTTATGATCACCCGCATCGGGTTCATGCTCTCGATGATGGGGTGGAGCATCTGCTATCTGCTTTTGCAACATGCGAATATAGGCAGTTCTTACGGCATCTTTTTCCCAGGGTTCAATCTCATATTGATCAGCATGGCAGTGGGTTCGGTATTCCTGATTCCGGGGAAAAGCTCATACCTGCTGGCCATTTTTGCCACTGTGACCGGATTCCTTTTGGCCTTTGCCATGTCCGGTAAATTCTATTATACTGATCTGATGACTCCCCGCCCTTCATTTCTGAATCTGCCCATCTTTGCCTTACCAATGAATATAGTGGTAATCGGCCTGATCTATTCTTTGAGATTGCGCTTGCAGCACCGTTCGCCTATTTTGAACGATTATGGCATCTTGCATCCGGAAAAGGCTTTAGATGCCTATCTTTCCCGCTATCGCCGGTTTGTAAGCACCGGAGTGCCGCAATTGCAAATGCCTGTTACAGGGCAGTGGCTGGTTACACAAGGACACAATGGTGAGCATACTCACAAAAAAGACTGGGCTATGGCCTGGGATTTTGAGATAGAGGATACGAAAGGAAAGAAATATTCACAAGACCCTGATGACTTATCGGATTACTATTGCTACGGTAAATCCGTGTATGCCGCTGCGGCTGGATATGTATCCAAGGTGGTGGTCAGCATTCCGGATAACCCCATTGGAGAAGCTAATACTATGGACAATTGGGGCAACTATATCAGCATTGATCATGGCTATGGCTTTTACTCGCTCTATGCTCATATGAAGGAAGGCTCGATCAAGTTCACTGAAGGAGATTACGTCAAAATTGGCGAAAAGATAGGGCAGGTTGGCAATTCCGGCAGGTCCTTCGTTCCTCACTTGCATTTCCAGGCTCAGGCTGCCATTGATGCAGGTTCCAGAACAGTTTTCAGCCATATCCTGAACTATAAAGTCCATAAGCCCGATGGGCCCAACAGCTTCATCACCAGCGGCATCCCCAAAGAAGGGGAGATAGTATCTGCTCTGGTGCCGGAAAAAGGGCTGGCAAGCATCCTGCAGCTCAGCTATGGTCAGAATCAGAGCTTTCAGGTAGAAGATAAAAAAGGCAGCCGTTTTGAACACTGGAAGGTGGATCTGGACTTGATTGGAAATCACAGCATAGTATCAGATAGCGGCAGCAGATTGGACTTTTCTATCTATCACGGCATCTTCAACGCCCTGAGTCTGAAGGGTAGAGGTCAAAATGCTCTTACCGCTTTTGCCTTTGCTGCCGGACGCATTCCCTGGTGTGAGAACCAAAGCCTGGTCTGGCAGGATGAGCCCAGTCTCTCTGTAGCCATGAATCCCTTTTGGAAAAACCTCACCCTCTTTTTGATTCCCTTCTTCAGACCCATCCGCGTACAGAGCAAATCCCATCTTATCAGTAAGGGCTCTGACATCCATATCGAAAGTAAGACCGATCTCAGCGTTCTGGGGCTGCGTATTAAAAGCTATGAGAGCAGCCTGAAGCTGGACCGTGTAAAAGGCATACAAGAGTTTTGTCTCATAAAATCCCAACAGCAAGTACTAAAAGCTACTTATATCGAACCCAAGGAGCAAACCGGTGAATAAATATATCCTGCTTACCCTGTTAATCTTATGCTCACTCAATTTTGTTTTGGGCAGATCCATCCAGAGCTCGTATCTGGCAGAGGCCAATGGCGATTATTCCGGGGCAATCACTCACATGCAAAAGCTCGTGCGGGAAGATCCTGACGAAGTATTTTACACCATGCGCACAGCCTGGTTATACTATCTTTTGGGTAGTTACGAGCAAGCCTTGAATCTATATCAGCAAAGCCTTGAACGGCTTGACCATCTGGATGCAGATCTGGGCATCATCAATTGTCAGCTGGCTCTGGGACAGTGGGATCAGGCGCTGGCATATTCCCAGAAACTACTGCCGGAGCATTCCCAAAACACCATCCTTCTTTCTAAAGCAGCCTATGCAGCCTATATGCAAAAGGAATATCCCACTGCTGCGGATTACTTTGGCTATATCGTGGCCATCTCGCCCTGGGATATGGAAAATCGGGGCTTTTGGGTGAATAATCTATATCTTAGCGGCCAACTCCCGGAAGCAAAGAAGCAATACCGCATCCTGAAGAAATACTATCCTGAGTCCCCGATTGTGAGCGAGCTGCAAGAGCTTTTAGACCAGCCATGAGAATAGGTCTCTGCGCTCTGTTTTTTCTTTGCCTGATCAGCCTGACGGCTCAAAGCAATACGGTTGATATCCAGGCCCTGCGCCTTAATGTAGCCCAAAACCCTATTTACGAAACTGCAAGGCTTAATCTGGCCTATCAATTGATGCTCATAGGGGAAAGCGATGAAGCTCTAAATCACTATGAAACCCTGATCAAGCAAGACCCTCAAAATATGCAGGCTATAGAAGGCATTCTCTGGGCACTGCAAAGTCAGGCCAGCTTTCGGGAAAGCATAGACAGGGCGGATGAATTCATTTTTAACCTTCCTGCCCATGCCCCTCTCTTTAGCTACAAAGCATACGGGCTCTCTCAGATGAGCTTGCACCTTGCTGCCCGCCAGCATTACGCCAAAGCTGAAAAGCTGGCTGTCGATCCTGCTCACAGAAATGCCGCTACTTTGGGCCTGGGCTGGGAATACCTATATCTGAAGAACTATCCCGCAGCCAAAGCTAACCTTTCCAAACTAAAGCGTAATGCCGACCCTCTCTTACAAAAAGCAATAGAAAAAGCTCAGCTGCAGATAGCTTTGGGCGCAGGGACGAACTATGATAGTAAGCATTCTGGAAAGCTGACTGCGGCCTTACAAAAAGCTGAGTGGAGCTTGAAGCTAACTGCGGAAGAGCTGATCCTGGACGGTTCCCGGTTTCGGGGAACCTACGGCATTTCAGCAGGCTGGCAAAACCCTCTGGCCGATCTGGAGACCTCGATAAGCAGGCTCTATGGCGATGATGAGCGCGTATATCCGGCAAGCTTGATCAGCCTGAGTATAAAGCCCATCTTCTACGTCGGCAAAGCGAAGCTAATACCTTCGTTAGTAGGCGTTTATGGCCACTTTGACCGCTTTGACGTCCAGCAGGCCGATCTTGGCTTGCAAGTAGCTTACGATAGGCTCTTGGCAGGATACACCCTTTCTTTGCACTATCAGGATAACCAGTCAACAGATAGCGATAGTTCAAAGCAGCTGCACAGCTTCAATCTGGGCGTGAGAATAACCCCGAAAATCTGGCTTGGCAGCTACATTTATCAGGGCAAACAAGCCTGGTGGACAAATCCCTACGGCGTAATCTACGATAGCTTCGAAGCCAGCAGCAGTGCCTATGGCTTCTCCTTATCCAGCCCGCTTTGCACAAAGATGGGCGTCTTACTATATCACCAAATAGGAATACAAGACAATGAATCGGAACACAGCTCTTTTATCACTCTTACTTACAGCATTTAGCCTTAGTTTACTGGCTTTACTGCTTAGCTCCTGCAATCTGCGCGAGGACATCCTCCTGCCGCCAAATCTGGACCCCAAAGAATATGTAGTGTCAAACCATATCCTGGTTTATTCTGATCATCTGATCCCTTCCACAAACGACAACAGCTACCTCTATCTTCCCAAAGAGAGCATTGCGGACAGCCTGATCTGGTATGGCGATGAAATTAGCTTTAGCCGTGTAGAAAGCCTTTTGCAAAGAGATAGCCTGGCAGTAAGCTCCGGCATATTTCCCATGAGCTCCTGTCACCGCGTTCAAGTGCTGCGAGAAGGATCAAGCGTCATCATAGAAAATGCTCCCGCTTTTGCTACTGTATATACAGACATGGATTTCATGACCAGTGGCCCACGCTACCTGCTATCACTGAGGTACATCCTTGATTCCGAGCCTTTATACTCTTCTGGCTACGGTAATCATCGAGGCTTTTATCTGATAGATGGCTCCGGAGATTTTCTCCCAACGTATCACGACTTTGATAACCAACTGAATATCCCAGCCAATAATACTGATATTCACGGCATATTGTTCGGTATTGACGCCAGCATGAAAATCTTTATCCCCGCAGGCTTTACTCAAGACTTGGGAGCTACCGAAATCGAGTTATTGTATCCCGAATACCCCGATCCATACCCTGCCGAATTGCAAACAGTGCAGGATATCTATCCGGATTTTGCCTTGCTTACCCAAATTATAAGCGTTACCACAGAGCGTGAAGGCACGAGCAGCCACACGCCCATCATTTACTACAAGATGCCAGATAGCAAAAGCTTTGATGCCCAATGGGTAAAGCAAGGCCCAAACCAGATAGAAAGCTGGCCGGAAGGTGAAGATACCTGGCTGATTCAGGATGATACCCTGATCACCTTTATCAATGGAGCTGGCTCGTATTTCCTGCTGCAACCGCAGGCCTTGCAAAATACCATCCGGATCAGTCTGGATAGCCCTCAAAGACAGTATTATCTGCAGGACATGTGGATAGACCTCAAAGACGTTAATCTTCCCGGAATAGACCTGGTCATAAACCCCGATCCCGACTACAATCAGCTTTTGCAAGACTACTTTGGCGGCAAGCCTTACACTATCAATGGCTCTGCTCAGGCCTATCAGCTCAGCTTTTACAGCGGTTCTGAGCTACTGGACACCCTGCCCGATGAAAGCTGGCTGGAATTTGGCTTTGCCGCTTCGCTGTCGGAGCTTTCCACAGCGAGGCTAATGCGCGCCTATCGCAGTACCAATCAGGATATACTCAGCTACAAAAACCATGCTGCAGCTTATAATGAAGGGCACTTTACAAGCTCAGACGGCTATATTTATACCGGCGTTAACTCATCGGGACTATATCTTTTAGCTAATATAACTGAATCCACTTCCTCACTGCTAGTTCCCTGCCTCAAAGACCAGCTCTTTTTGCAGACCCAGAAGACCACTCTTTCTTATCAGGATGCAAATCCTCCCTGTACAGCACTCCGGCTGGAATATAACCCCGCTGCCTCATGCAGCCATCCCTGGCTGAACTCTTTACCTTATACTCTACAGCAAAACCAGGCTTTGCTCTCTATCAGCACTATAGATTCCAAAAGCGATGCCCTGCCTCAAGGACTTTTTCTGGAAACCAAACAAGAGCAGAACTTGCAATCTGTAATTAATTTTTCGGCTGAGCCTGAGTATCCCAAGTTCATCCGCTACCGGAAAAGCAATATCTTGGAGCACAATAGCTTCCTGCAAAGCGATTCCAGGCTCAGCATTTCACCTGCTTTTGCCGGCTACCTCTTCGATGGAGCCAGTCTGCAAGGCTCCGAGGCAACAAGGAATCTGGCCATGTTCCCCGGGATGGTATTTGATGATTACGATCTTGAGCTGTATCTGGATTCCTCTTCCTCTATGCCCAACAGCACGCTGCAGATAAACAAATCCGGCAGCCTCAGCGATGCCTACGATGTGCTTGAGGAGCAATATCAGCTTAGCTATCTGAGCCCGGCCTACAAGTTTAAGATGCTAAACAATGCAGATTTCTATGCCAATTTTCAGCCGTATGTCCGCATCAAGCATCCCTCCCGCAATAGTGACCTGCTGTTTTCGATCTCAAATAAAGATTATTACCGCGTTTACAGTTATCCAAAAGGAGAAACTGCCGATGGCTGGCACTTTGTAAGTAGCGATGGGCATTATGCCTTCTATCTGCCTTATGATGCAGAGTATGCGATGCTGAGGGACCTTGATCCTCACAGCTTGACTGAGCTCACGATTAATAGCGGACAAGATATCCATCTTTCCTTATATCAGGCACAGGCCAGCTTTCCTGGGGACTTCATTGACAGCAGCATCCCTCTGGGCTCAAAAATGAGTCTGGAGCAGATATCGTCCGTAGCCCCGGGGATCAGCTTTCGATCAGCCTACCGACTCGGCATCAAGGATGCGCAGCAAAATACCTTGCAGCCAAACTTCTTTAGCCAGATAAATTCAGACTGGCCATACCTGTATATGCCCATTCCGGATTATAGTTCAGGAGAGTCTGTGAGAGCCTTTTATCGCAATGTTCAGGGTAACACCCGGGAGCTTACTTTGGTGGAAAGCTTCAGCGACAGCCCGGTCAATGAATTTATGATCATTGGCAATTGCGCTATCACTTTCATAGATAACCCCGGCATCTTTTATATTCAATAAATTCAGGATTCGTAGCGGCAGATATAAGCAGTCTGCTCTTCGACTTTCACTCCGAATTTCTGGCCGGCTGCCACGATGAAGGTTTCTCCTGCTTTGTAGGGTTTCCATGCCTTACTTTCGGGCAGCTTTACGATTAGGACGCCGCTAATCACAGTCATGCGTTCCACGCTGCTGGTGCCAAATTCATACTCACCAATATCCATCACGCCTATGGTGGATTTTCCTTTTGCATTGTTCAAAGCTATTGATTTCACTTTGCCATCGAAATATTCGTTAATTTTTAGCATTGTTTTCTCCTTTATTATGCATTTTTGCTATTCTTTATTATGCCGCTTTCTGGTCAAGCTGAAGTTCACCCCTCTTACTTACATTCTTCCTACTCAATAAACGATTAAGCTGGACATTCCCCCAAAATATTGAGCCATTCTTTTGATAATAAATTCATTGGCGTTATCTTAGCTTGCGTCCATGTCCATATGTTTCAGTTTATATCTTTAGAACTTAAGATTCTTGATTTTGGCTGAACAAGCTCCTAATCCGAGTACCATCGGGACGGCATTTTAGACAGTAACCTACAGCTACACAAGGTTATAGAGTCCTGTAGGGACGGCATTTCAGATAGCAAACACCGACCAGTCCATAATCAAACTCTCGT
>JALNWR010000027.1 GCA_023230795.1 Candidatus Cloacimonadota bacterium | reverse complement strand
TTATGTATCTGGCCAAGCCCATACAGCCGGATGAATTGATCAGGGCAGTGGAAGCCGGATTAGCGCAGAAACATGGATTGAGCTCGGATAAACCTCCCCTTGCGATGGAAGAGCAGCCGGAATCTGATAAACAGCCGGAGCTGATCTTGCTAAGAGGATTCAGCACAGATCAGGTCTTGCAATTCAAGAGTATGGGTATGGTGAAAGAATACAATGCCGGAGATTTCATCCCCATGGATAAAGAAGATGGTTCCATGATCTTTGTAGAGCGGGGATATCTGAATGTCTTTTACAACACAGACTTGGTGGATAGCCTCAAGGCAGGTGATATCTGGGGAGAAGAAACTTTTATCAGCCCCGGGGCGCTTTTCACTTCACTGCGAGCTCATAGCAATTCTGCGATCCGATACTTTCCCCGTAAACGTCTGATCGAATTCTTTACCTATAATGACAAAGGACTTACCGATCGTTTTATGATCAATTTGATCCAATGTATGAACGTGAAATGGCGGCGCAGCATCGTAAGATTGGGACTGCTCAGCAGAAACAATCAAGCCGATGATGTGAGATAGGATATACAATCATGAGATTAAGCTTTTCTGAGGCCCTGAGCCGGGAGATTCCGAATAACTATCAGGGCGTAGAACGTTGCGAAATTATCAGTCAGTGGCTCACCCACCATGCCGAACGGGAAACTGAAAGTCAGGATATACTCAAATATATCCTGCGTAAAGCCCGCGAGACAGGAGCTTCAGATGTGGATATCGGAGGCCCGGGCTGTGCTGGAGAAATCTGGATGCGGGTCTATGGTAACAAGAGTCCGGTGAAAGAACTGGGGACGTATTCGCTGGTAGATACCAATGCCATCATCCTTTCCTGGCTTTCGCCCATCCAAAGACAGCGTCTGTTTATGCAAAAGAGCCTGGATTTTCCGCTGTCTTTCCAGATTGATGGCAGCGATGTCAGATTCCGCGGAACCGCATTTTTTGACCAAAATGCCCTGGGCGCAAATTTCCGCAGCATCAACGATTACATATTGCAGATGGATGAACTCGGCATTCCAGATGTAGTGGCAAACCGCATGAATCTGAAATATGAGAAGACCGGACTGGTGCTGATCACCGGCATTACCGGCAGCGGCAAATCCACCACCCTCAACGCTGTGATAGATATGAACAACCGGCAAAATGAGGGTCATATCGTCTCTATTGACTCTCCCATCGAATATGTGCATCATTCCAAGAAGTGCCTGGTGCGCCATCGCGAAG
The DNA here is from genome assembly GCA_023230795.1 of Candidatus Cloacimonadota bacterium. GTDB lineage: Bacteria > Cloacimonadota > Cloacimonadia > Cloacimonadales > Cloacimonadaceae > UBA5456. The sequence continues at coordinate 17,015 of JALNWR010000027.1, read as the reverse complement.
TAGGCGTGGATGTACTCAGCTTTGAACACGGGGCTATTGAAGCCCTGAGACAGGACCCGGATATCATTGTGGTAGGAGAAATGCGAGACCCGCAGACCATTGCCACCGTGCTGGAAATAACCGATAGCGGTCATAAAGCTTTCACGACTCTGCATACCAGCTCGGCAATAGACAGTATCCACAGGATAGTGGCTGAGTTTCCTCCGGATTCGCAGGAGCGGGTGCGTAACCGTCTGGCCGATGTGCTCACGGTGTGCATGAGTCAGAAATTGGTGCCCACTGTGGACGGCAAACTTGCCCTAGCCAAGGAGATACTCTCTGTAGATCATAGCGTGCAGGCTGCTATTCGTAACAAAAACATCGGAGAAATCTATCAAATGATGGTGGAAGGCAGAAAGACGGGGATGTGTGCGCTGGAACAGGATTTGAAAGTGCTTTATCAAAAAGGCGTGATTAGTCAGCAAACTGCAATGAACTTTGCGAACAACAAAAAACGGATGCAGCAGCTTTTAACCATGCTGTAATATAAATAGGATTACTCGATGAAAAAAGCCCCCAAAGAAGTATTTGGAATCTACCAGGATGGACAGATCATCCGCATAGTCCATCTGCGAAGAGATGGTACTGAAACCTATCTGCTGGGAGTGGAAAGCCTCTCCCTGGAGAGAGATTGGTACAAAGAAGCTCAGGCAAATGGTACTGTAGCCGAATCCGGGTTTGTTCCACTGGAGGAATCTTATTTAGATGCCAGCGATCTGGATATGAATATGTCCATTTCTCTGAACGAAGGGGGTGGTGAGGCTCCGCAAAATGGCGACGCGATCCATAGCGGCAGCCGCATGGAAGTAAGCCCTACCACCAAGGTCTATGCCAAATTCCCCTTGCATCAAGGCGTAATAGCGCTAAATGTGCACGAAGAACACATCCAGAAAGACAAGCCAGGGCTGATCAGCAAAAAAGACCTCAAGGCTTTTCGGAAAAACCTGCTCAGCCGCAGCCAGATCAAAGCCGGATACTGGCATTCCTGTGTGGTAAAAAGTGAAGGTGAAACCAGACACTGGCTGCATACCGGACCGAATCTCCTGCTTGATTCCCTGCAGGAATATGCCAAAGAGGCCAATGTCAAGCTATACTATCAGCTTGCCGATGCCAATGATCTGGTGCTTACGGACTATTACCGGTTTTCAGGGGCTATGGAAAATGGGGGTATAAGTCTTTTTGCCTATCTGGGCCGGGAATACCGCAAGATTTTCGTATTTCAGGATGGGGAATGGTTCATGACCTTGCCTATCCATATCAATCAGGACTATCCTGATAACGATGTAATCTTTTCCAAGATAGCTTTAGCCCTGGACAGCGCTCAGGTGGGCGAAGCAGAAAGCATCGTGCTGGCAGGTGATCTGGCAAATCAACAATTGATAAACTATATCAACTTCCAAAACGTATCTATGAATGCCAGGCTGCTCAGTTTTCCCTATCTAACCGTGGCTCAACGCCAGGATGGAAACGAGGAGAAAGATCAGCTGCTGGCTCCTTACGCTCTGGCTCTGGCTTTGGCTTACAAAACGCTAAATATGGACAATCAGGTATTTGGCAAATGCAACTTTCTGCCTCATAGAGTGCTGGACAATCAAAAAGAACTGAGAATGGTCTGGCATGGCTTTATTGTGCTTACGCTCATCTTTGGCCTGGTGCTATATACTACCACAAATTTCATGGGAAAAAACCAAAAGCTGCGCCAAATCCAGCAGGAAAATACAGACTTGACCTTCCAGCTAAACCGGCTGAAAGCAGAAAATGCCATCATCGAAACCTTAACTGAAGAAATCAACCGCAGTAAACAAGGCCTGGAAAAGCTGAATACCCTGCTGAAGGGTAAAAACCGGTGGACCGAGACCCTTGATCAGATCAATACCGTTTTTGCACGCTATCCTCAAAGCTGGATTACAAATATGAGGCAACATGAAGACCGCATTGCCATATCCGGCATCACGGCCAAACGGGAACATGTGAGCCGCCTGGCAGAAGGCCTGCCCGATGGCTGCATCAGGCGGGTGACTCACTCCAAGATCAGGAATCAGATTATCTGGATTTTTGAAATGGACTTTGTATTCTCTCAAATCGATTGGGAAGAGTTTATCGCCAGAGAGTCCGTCATACAACAAAGACCACAGCCCATAGCCTCTCGTAGAAGACCTTCGGCAAAAGAAAGACCAGTCCAAGAGGAAGTTCAGAGCGAAACCTACGGCTTCAGGCAATTGCCCGATATTCTGCCGGCCAATCTTCCTACTCCAGACCAGGAAGAGCTGAAGCAGGATACGGAGTTTGCCAGAACTTTCGAATCCTTTATGGAAGCTATTCAGCAGGGGAACATGATGGAGTACCGCTTTATCGGATATAATCTGATCAATCAGTATCCCGACAGTAACCTTTTGCCTCTCACCAGATGGTGGCTTGCCTATAGATTGTATCAGGAAAAAGAATATACCCTGGCTGAAGAATACCTGAATCTCAATTTGTCCCAATTTGACCGTTACCATCCCGCAAGCTTGCTCCTCAAAGCAAGATTGAGATTTGCACGCTCCAATCCGGATTTTAAGCAGTATTATCTTACTCTGCAGAATGAATATCCCAGAAGCAGGGCAGCCCATCAGGCAGCGCTTGACCAGCAGTATATTCAGGGAGGAAGAAGATGACAAATTCCTCACGCAATACCCTCGTTTTGGCCAGCTTGCTGATAGTGAATTGCATCGGCGGTTTTCTTATGCTCAATCACAGCCAGAAAAAGCTGGAAGTCAGGCAGGAGGAAAATACTAATCTGAAAAGTCAGATAAATAGCTTCAGAGCTCTGGTGACAAACCGGGATTCCCTGGAAGCAGAATATGAACTACAAAAATTCATAGCCTCGCAGCAAAGCAAGGTAATCCTGCAAAAAGATGATCAAGTGGTTACTTACGACTATCTGCTGAAAATCTTGAATTGGATGGGCAAAGATATCATTTACGATTTTGCCCTCTCGGGACAGGAGCTTGAGAAAAACTACAATGAGTATGTGATCTCCGGTAGAAGTGACTATATGGATTTAGTACACTTTACCCGTATGTTAGAACACCAAAGAGCTTTGATCACAGTGGAAGACATCACTCTGGCCGGAGAAAACGTAGCACATAGCGACACGATAAGTTTCTCCATGATCCTCAGAACCTATTATGCGAATGAAGGAGTGCCGGCAAATGAGGTCTCTTACAAACCTCTGGCCCGCGGTGTGCAGGAATTTCAGCTCTTCAAATCCAAGATATGGGAGGGGCTGCCCATGCTGGAAGAAAAAGATTACAGGCTGATCGATGTGGAACTCGGTAACATGGTAGGTATCAGCGAGAGCAGGGTCTTCATGCGCGATGCGCGAGGGATAATCAGAATACTAAGTATTGGCGATGAGGTCTTGTGGGGGCATCTGTGGAAGATAGATTACAGAGAGGGCATGGCTATATTTAAATTGAATAAATATGGTTTTGAAGAAAATTATATCCTGAGCTTTAGCTATCAAAATAAGGAACGAACAAATGAATAAGTACTACCTGATCCTATTGATCTTGACCCTTAGCCTTGGCCTTTTTGCCCAGAGCGAAGAGTTGGAAAGAATCACCCTAAGTGCTGATATGCTACTCAATGAAGCGGTTCAGGCTTTGGAATCCCTATTTCAAAGAGATACCGGTAAGCGATTGATCAATATGTCTTCATATAATGGCCCGATCGGAGTAGCGGTGAGCAATCTCCCTTACGACAGAGCCCTTAAGCTGATCCTGCTGCAAAATTCTTTGACCAGAACGGATGCGGTGGGGTACATAGCCATCACCGATCCTGCAGAACTCATCCAGAAGGATAAAGACGGCAATATCATCCCGGTTCTGGCTTCCAGTGTAGATGGAGCTCAGCCCGAAGCCGAAAAGCTCGATCCTGATGCCATAGATGGAAAAACCAAGCAGGTGCGCATCAAAGCCGTAGCCATGCTGGCAGACCGCAGCTATCTGAAAGCGCTGGGAGTGGATTGGTCCACGGTTTTTAATGGAAAAGTAACCATCAATGCAGGCTACCAGGGAGCATCACAGGTGAATTCTCTGATGAACCTTTCCGGTGAAGGAACTGTAGATCTGGGAAATTACAGCATGGACATCAATACCCTGATCAAAGCTATAGAGTCCGATCAAAAGGGCAGCATCATTGCCCAACCCAATATCATGGTCTCCAGTGGCAAGACCGGTCACATCCAGGTAGGTCAGGATATCTCCATCAAATCTGTAGATGAAGCGGGAAATACCACAGATTCCTTCACCTCTACCGGTGTGATTATGGACGTTACGCCTACCATAGTGGAAGTAGAGGGTGTGGAATTGATTCATCTGGAACTCAAGATCGAACGTTCCAGTGGTGTCCCCACAGATATCTCCACCATCATTACCAAGAGCACTTCTTCCACAGACCTTATCCTTTACAATGGCGAAGAAACCGCGATAGCGGGGCTTTTTGATGCAGACGAAACCGTTATACGGGCGGGAGTGCCTGTATTGAAAGATTTACCCTGGTGGGTCTTTGGTATTCGCTATCTCACCGGCTATGATTCCACGGAGAAGAAGGAACGAGAGCTGATTATAACCATTCAGGCGGAAATCGTGGATAGCGCTCTGGAGCGCATGCGAAAAGCCAGAGCTATCCTGCAGTCCTCTCAGGAATAAAAAGCGAGAATTAGGATGTGGATGCGAATATCCAGTAGATTACTCTTACTGTTCATAGTAATCGCTGTCGTTTTTGGCGCATTTTTCTACATGTTTTACTATATCAAGCATGAGGAGATGCGCTTGTATAGAGAGGCTGATCTATCCCAGCGCAGGGTAACCATAGACGGCATCTTACAGATCAAAAGCGAAGCGCAGATGAAACAAACCCAGGATTATGCCTTTGGCAATGGAATCCTTACCTGTATGCAAAATCCGCATTCGGACGCAGCTAAAAGCAAGCTGCAAAAGATCATCTCAGACCACGGCTTTTCTTTGGCGCAGATTTATAGCCGCAGTGGAGACGGGCTCTGCAGCGTAGCCGATGAAGGCTCTCCCGGGCTTAGTTTATTCCAGCTGGAGCCCGCCTTTATAGATTCCCTGGTAAAGCTCAGGCAGGCCAGCTTCTTTCAGAATTTCCATCACCAGGTCCTGTCTTGCACCGTATCCAGCATCCCTCCCTCAAGCGATTCACAGCGTCCTCCCGCAGGCTATCTTCTCATTGCCAAAGTCTGGGATTACCGCATTCTTAGTGAGTTGGCAACTGCTCTGAATTATGATATCCGTATCAGCGAGGAAAAGCAGGTGCCGGCTGTGGATGAAGGGCAGTACAATACCAAAATCATCCGTCCTCTGCTGGGCCCAAACCGCGAAGCCGTAGCCTGGCTGATCTTTTATAGCTCAAATCCTTTTTTGAACCAATTGCGCAATCTGGGTAATCTCATCCTCTTTGGCACCATGGGCTTTATCTTTGTGTTCCTGCTGATGCAATATTTCCTGATCCAGCAATGGATTGCCACCCCCTTGAATCTGATCTCGCAGAGTCTGAAACAAAACGTGCCCGATCCCATCATAGACCTAAAGAAAGGAGACAATGAGTTTTCGGATATAGCGCAATTGATTGAGCGCTTCTTTGCCCAAAAAGAAGAGCTGATAAAAGAGGTACAACAGCGCACAGAATCTGAAGAAAGACTAAGAGAATTGGAAGAGCAGACCCGCAAGATCCTGCTCACATCTCCAGAATCCATCATAGTTACCGAGCTGGATGGCACCATCATAGATGTCAATACCGAGACCCTGAATTTATTGCAGATTCCAGATCGGGATGACTTCCTGACCTACGGCCCCAAAATAGATAGCTTGATCAGAAAAGATGAACGCAGCCAGGTTCTGGCTATCCTGAATGAACTGAAAAAAGGCAGCTATGTAAAGAATCGCAATATCTATCTTCAGCTAAAAGAAAACCATGGCTTCCCCGGATTGCTCAGCGCCTCCGTGATCCTGGACAATAGCGGCCAAGCCAGCAAATTTATCTTCGTAACCAGAGATATCACCGATATCCGGAATCTGGAACAGCAGCTCAGACAATCCCAAAAGATGGAGTCCATCGGTACCCTGGCCGGTGGAATCGCCCACGATTTCAATAATATCATCACCATCATCGCAGGCTATATCGCTCTGGCTTCGGGCAAGATAGGCAAGCATACACAAGCAGACCATGACCTGTCGGCAGCTCTGAAAGCCTGCCTGCGCGCCAAAAGCCTGATCGGCAAGATTCTCACCTTTAGCAGACAAAGCGAACAGGATATGGAAGACCTCTGCCTGAAAGATATCATCGAAGAATCTCTGCCCATGATCAGAGCGCTGCTTCCCGCCAATATCAAGATCAAAACGGATATTGCCAGTGAAGCCTATACCACCGCAGACAATACCGAGCTGCAACAGGTGCTGATCAATCTCTCTACCAATGCCTACCACGCCATGCGCCCCGACGGCGGAACTCTTTCTATCGAACTGAATGAGACTCACGCTCAGAAGCTGATGGGGCTATCTCCGGATATCAATACCAAAAGCAGATATCTGCATCTGTCTGTGAGCGATACCGGCAGCGGCATTGCTCCCGAGATCATCACCCGGATCTTTGATCCCTATTTCAGCACAAAATCCTCAGGCGAAGGCACAGGCCTGGGACTTTCCATAGTTCATGGCATCATCACCGGTTACAAAGGCTTCATCTCGCTACGCAGTGTGCTCGGCGAAGGCACAAACGTAAATCTGTATTTGCCCATAAACGAAAATCCCACCAAGAAAATAAAGCCCCCAAGGACTACGGATTCTCCCTTTATCCCTGCAAGATTGATGATAGTAGATGATGAACCTGCCCTGACTGATATCTTTTATGAAGCTTTGCAGGATGCAGGTTACTCAGTAGAAGCATACACAGATGCCTTTGAGGCTCTGGCCGCTTTCAAAAAGAACCCGGCCGCTTATGATCTGGTGATTGCGGATATCAGTATGCCCGGGATGGATGGCATCAAATTGAGCACCAAGATTACGGCTATCAAGGATTTGACCATAGTGCTCTATACTGGATTTCTGGATTTAAGACTGCAAAACAAGGCGGAAGAGGCCGGAATCAAATACATCCTGAACAAACCCATCATGCCGGATAATCTGATCATGGAAATAAAGCGGATTATCTACACGGAATCAGGCAATAAACTCAGTTCTAACTAACTGACACGTCTCCTATATTCCCAATTTCTGACAGGCAGCTTTTGCGGCTTCCTGATGTGCGGCTTTTTTGGTATTTCCCTTGCCAATGCAAGTGATTTTGTCGCCTATGCGGATTTCCACTGTAAAGAGCTTATGGTGCTCCGGGCCTTCTTCGGCCACAGTCACATAATCCGGCGGGTCTTGATTGTGCCCCTGTAAGTATTCTTGTAGTATGGATTTGTAATTCACCAGTTCATCACGCGTTACGGTCTGTTCATAATCCACCATTATCTGGTTTTTGACGAACCTGGTAGCCGCAGCAATGCCGCTATCCAGATAGATCGCACAGATCAGAGCTTCCATGCTGTCCGAGAGTATAGAGGGCTTCTGGGCACCTTTGGAAGCGGCCTCTTCGGGGCTGAGCAGCAGGTATTTGCCCAAGTCCAGATTATTCGCCTTCAGCGTGAGATAGGTTTCGGAGACTATCTTGGATTTCAGCTTGGAAAGCTTTCCTTCCTGCTGGTTGGGATGCCGGTTGAAGAGCTCTTTTGCCACCACAAAACCAAGTATGCTATCACCCAAAAATTCCATGCGCTCAAAGGGAGAAGGTAATTTGTGATCGTTGAAATTCCGGCGCAGATAGGATTTGTGGGTGAGGGCAGCCTTGAGTAGGGTGAGGTCATTGAAGCTATAATCAAAGCGTTTTTGCAAAGTAGCCAGGCTTTTCTCCCATTTGGGATAAACCTCAGGCATGTGGCTGTTATTGAAGTATTCCAGGATTTGTACTATTATCTTTTTCAATTTCTTACTCATTCCAGGTCAGATAACTCCCACCACTGCCGCGGCAGCAGTGGGAGCCTATAACTCAGTAGTTTAATCTTTGTAACGGGTAATAACTATCGCGCTGTTGTGTCCACCAAAACCCAGCGAATTTGAAAGGGCGGCATTCACTTCTTGCTGCGCTGCACCTTTGATAGTATAATCCAGATCACACTCGGGATCGGGATTTGTAAGATTCATGGTAGGGTGGATAATGCCGGTCTCTATGGTTTTTACGCAGACTATGGCTTCGATGCCGGCGGCTGCGCCCAACATGTGCCCCACCATAGATTTGGTGGAATTTATCTTCATTTTATAGGCTCGCGCCCCAAAGGCTGATTTGATGGATTGGGTCTCACCTTTGTCGTTCAGCGGGGTAGAAGTGCCATGGGCATTGATGTAATCTATATCATCGGGGCTCAGGCCGGCATCTTTTACCGCCACTAATATCGCCCGCGTACTGCCTTCACCATCTTCGGTAGGAGCAGTGATATGAAAGGCGTCTGAACAAGCTCCGTAGCCAGCCAGTTCGGCATAGATCTTAGCGCCCCGAGCTTTGGCGTGTTCCAGCTCTTCCAATATCAGGATTCCCGCGCCTTCACTCATCACAAAACCATCGCGGTCTTTGTCAAAGGGGCGGGAAGCGGCTGTGGGATCATCGTTGCGAGTGGAAAGTGCACGCATAGAGCAAAATCCTGCCACTGCCAGAGGGGTTACCGCGGCCTCCGTACCTCCGGAGATCACGATGTCGGCATCGCCGTATTGAATAGTGCGCATGGCTGTACCCAGAGCGTGATTGGCGCTGGCACAGGCACTCATCACATTAAAATTGATTCCCTTAAAATTGTGTTCGATGGCGATGTGTGCTGCTGCGATATTGCCGATCATCTTTGGGATAAAAAATGGACTGATGCGGCGAGGTCCAGCCGTGTGATACTTCACGCATTCTTCTTCAAAGGTTTGGATTCCGCCGATGCCTGCTCCGGTGATCACTCCGGTGCGGTCAGGATCAAAGCTTCCAGGCTCGAGGCCGGCATGATTGATCGCTTCTCTTGCCGCTATCATCGCATATTGAGTATATAAGTCCATCTTGCGGGCTTCTTTGCGATCAAAATAATCTTCAGGATTGTAATTCTTAATTTCGGCGGCTATTGTCACCGGAAGATCGCTGGCGTCAAAATGGGTGATATTGCCCACGCCGTTTACTCCACTTATCAGGCTTTGCCAGGTCTGAGACACATTGTGTCCTATCGGAGTAATGGCACCATAACCGGTTATCACGACTCTTCTTTTTGTCATATTTACCTCTTATTTTTAGAGTCTGCCTTTGCCAAGCGTATCTTTTACCTGCGAACTGCAATGCCAGAGGCAGAAAATTATAATGGAATCAATCCTGATAATTGATCATATCAGGATTGATTCCTGGATGGTTCTCGATTATCCCAGTTTTTCGTTCAGGTAATCGATGGCTTGGCCAACGGTACGAAGTTTATCCTGATCTTCATCAGGAATGGTCAGACCAAATTCATCTTCAAAGGCCATTACCAATTCCACTGTGTCCAGAGAATCGGCACGCAGGTCTTCGATGAAGTTTGCTTCAGGTTTAATCTGAGCTTCTTCTACGCCCAGCTTATCCATCACGATCTGTTTTACTTTTGCTTCAATATCCATTGTTCCTCCTATGTTACTGAAGAGATATTCTCTATTTATTTGGGTAAAAAATGCTTAATGCATGGTGAGGCCGCCATCTACAGCGATGGTCTGACCGGTTATATACGAGCTGTATTCGCTGGCTAAAAACATGCAAACCTTCGCTACATCGGCAGGGCTGCCCATCTTCCCCAAGGGAATGGCTTTACCATAGCTGGCGCGAATCTCTTCACTGAGCGTAGCGGTCATTTCGGTTTCGATAAAGCCCGGAGCTACAGCGTTTACTCTTACATTGCGGCTGGCAAATTCTTTGGCACAACTCTTCGTAAAAGCTATCATGCCACCTTTGGACGCCGCGTAATTTGCCTGACCGGCATTGCCCATCAGTCCTATTACGCTGGCTATATTGATGATGCTGCCTTGGCGGGCTTTCATCATATGTTTAAAAGCTTTTTGGGTGCAGATAAAGCTGCCTTTGAGATTGATGTCCATTACCAGCTGCCATTCTTCTTCTTTCATGCGCAGCACAAGGTTGTCTCGGGTCACACCAGCGTTGTTGATCAAAGTATCGATGGCGCCATGTTCTGCCACGATCCGGGCAAAAAGCTCTTCTATACCTTTGGCATCGGTTACATTACCGATATATCCAAAGGCTTTCCCACCCTGATCTTTCAGGCTTTCTACGGCTTTATCCACCAGTTCACTGTTTAGATCGATCACGATCACCGTAGCTTTGGCGGAGGCAAAACGCTCTGCTATCGCCAGACCTATGCCTCGGGCACTTCCGGTAATCACTACTATCTGTTTTGAAATATCATGCATTATCTATTCCTTATATTAATATCTTAGATGGGCTATGCTGAACCTCATTCAGTTCAAAACTGCTTCCAGCTCAGCAAGATCCACTATGTGGTCAATAGAATAAATTCGCCGTTCTTTGTCAATATTCTTTATCATTCCGCTCAATACTCTCTGCGGACCAAACTCGATAAAGTGAGTTACCCCAGAGGCTATCATAAAGCGAACCGATTCCACCCAACGCACCGGTGAAATGATCTGTTTGCCCAGTTTGTCCCGGGCTTCAGTGCCATCCAGGCTGGGGCGGGCATCCAGATTTGAAACCACCGGAATCTGTCCTTGATTGAAGCTGAATCTGCCCATTTCATCTATCAGCCAGCTACTGGCTTTTTCGATCAGAGGAGTATGAAAGGGCCCTCCCACTATCAGTGGAATAGCTCGTTTGGCACCCTGGGCCTTGGCCAGCTCGGAGGCCTTCCTCACCCCTTCCTTGGTGCCTGAAATCACGGTCTGCACAGGGGTATTGTAATTCACCGCCTGCACCATATCCTGCTCGCTTACCTGCTGGCAGATTGCTGTAATGGCATCTGCATCCAAACCTATCACTGCAGCCATGGCAAAAGGGATGTCCCCCACGGCTTTGATCATATATTCACCTCGTTTGTGCACGATGTGCATGGCGTCTTCCACATTGAGGATGCCGGAGGCTACCAAAGCGGAGAATTCTCCCAGGGAGTGTCCGGCCACGAAGGCCGGTTTCACCGCATATCGCTCTTGAAATTTGCGCAGTGCACAGATGCTGTGAAAGAGGATGGCGGGTTGGGTGAGGTGGGTCTGTTTGAGCTGCTCTTCAGGGCCTTCAAGCATCACTTTGTAAAGCTCGGTGCCATGGGCTGTGTCAAAATCCAGCAGCGTTTTCCGGGCTGCTTTGTCTTCGCTGATATAGTCTTGCGCCATGCCCACATACTGGGCTCCCTGGCCGGGAAATACAAAAGCTATTTTCATTTTGAACCTCTAATATCGGGCCAGGATGCTGCCCCAGGTGAGTCCTGCTCCAAAAGAAGTGAGCAGCAGAATGTCGCCCCGGCGGATTTTCTTCTTGCGAATCGCCTCGTCTATAGCCAGAGGAACTGTGGCCGAAGAAGTATTGCCATATTTTTGGATATTTATTATCACTTTGCTGAGCGGTACTTTCATCTTGTCTGCCAGGGCTTCTATGATCCTGAGATTGGCTTGGTGCGGGATCACCCAGTCCACATCGGCAGAGCTGAGATTGTTGCGTTTCAAGAGTTCATCCGAAGAGGCATACATGCTCTTAATCGCGCTTTTAAATACTCTGTTGCCTTCCATAGTCAGAGTGTGCTGATTTGCCTCCACGGTCTCAGCGCTGGCTGGCAGGCGGGAACCTCCCGCCATCTGGATGAGATAATCTCCCATGCTGCCATCCGCATCTATTTTGGTATCGATGATTTTGGAGATATCGGTAGGCTCTGCTCTGGAGATCACTGCGGCTCCGGCAGCGTCTCCAAAAAGCACGCAGGTATTGCGGTCTGTCCAATTTGTGATCTTGGTTAAAATTTCCACACCTACCACCAAAATGTTGCGTGCCTGGCCATTTCTCACATATTGATTGGCCACGTCACAAGCATAAATAAAGCCTGTGCAGCCTGCAGAGAGGTCAAAAGCAGGCACATTTTTCAAACCCAGTTTGTGTTGCAAAATGCAGGAAGTAGAAGGAAAAGCATGGTCTCCGGAGATCGTGGCTACTATGATCATATCGATCTCTTTGTACTTCACCTTGGAGGCTTCGATAGCGTTTAACGCTGCCTGATAAGCAAGATCGCTGGCTGCTTCTTCTTTGCTGGCCATACGACGTTCCACCATACCGGTGCGGGTGCGGATCCATTCATCGGTAGTATCCACAATCTTTTCCAGGTCTTGATTAGTCAAAATCTTGGCAGGTGCAAAGCTACCAAAGGCAGAGAATTTGGCAAAATAATTTTCCATTATAACCTCTCAAAATAGTCTCTTGTGTTTTCCACAAAACCGGATTCCGCTATGCGCGTGGCAAACCGGAGCGCATTCTTGATCGCCTTGGCATTGCTGCGTCCGTGCGATACCACGGGAATGCCATTCAGCCCTACCAAGAGGGCGCCACCGTATTCTGTGTGATCCAATTTCTTTTTGATATAGCTAAATACAGGGTAGGAGAGCAAAGCTCCCAGCTTTGCGATCCAATCCTTATTGATCTGCTCTTTGAGTATCTCAAAGATCGAAAAACCCACGCCTTCAATGGTCTTGAGCATCACATTTCCCACAAAACCATCGCAGACTATCACATCCGTGATTCCGCTCAGCACGTCCTTGCCTTCGATATTGCCTATAAAATTGATGTCCTTGCTCTCAGACATCAGGTGATACGCTTCTTTGGACATGACGTTGCCCTTAGCGCCTTCTTCGCCGATATTCAGAAGGCTTACCTTGGGCTGATCTACCTTGAAAAAATATTCAAAGTACTTGGAGCCCATCACGGCAAATTGCATCAGATGCTGGGCATTACAATCCACATTAGCACCGATATCCAGAATGATTTCATGACCGGTCTGGGTGGGGAAAACTGCTGCAATGGCAGGTCTGTGCACATTTTTCATGCGCCCCAGTGTAATCAAAGAGGCACTCATCATGGCTCCGGTATTACCCGCAGATACGGCCACATCGGCTCTGCCTTCCTTGTGCAAAGCTATCGCCCGCACCATGGAAGAATCTCGCTTGCTGCGCACCGAAGCCGCAGCTCCATCGCCCATCCCAATACGCTGGGAAGCATGCTCTATGCTTATGCGGGAAGGATCGTAAAAATACTTGTTCAGCTCGGGGGAGAGAATCATCTCATCTCCCACCAAAATCACTTCACCGCACAGCTCTTCTTTGATAGCCAGCACTGCACCTTCGATCTCAGGATGCGGTGCACTGTCACTGCCAAAGGCGTCCAGCGCTACGCGCAAATTTATTCCTTTATGGCGATGATCTGCTTGCCGTTGTAGTTACCACAATTCTCACATATATGATGTGACCTGCTGGGCTCACCACATTTCTGGCAGGTGCTAAAGCTCGGAACCGTGAGGGCGTCGTGAGTCCTGCGCTTGTCTCTTCTGGTCTTTGACGTCTTTTTTTTGGGTACAGCCATTTCTATTCTCCTTTGGCTCTCATTTTGCCTGAATCGGATTCAACTATTTTAGCTAAGTGCTATAAATACAAATCCAGACACAAGTTTATTTTGATATTTATCTCAATCAGGGCATGAACCTGCATAGTGGCATTTTTGTCAATCAAAAAAGCTAAATAGGGCGGATAAAAGCTTGAATTAAGGGAATTTCAGTATCGCGCTGCCAGGTTTTCCCGGCAGCGCAAGATGAATATCGCTATAATCTAAAACAGGGTATAGCTCAAACCCAAACCCAGGCTTTGCTTCCATTGCAGTTCGTGAACTTGCTCTTTGTCATAGCGCAGCTCAAAGATCAGATTTGCACTTACTAAACCGAAGAGCTTGGTGGAAAGGGAATTCTCCCAAACCAGATCAGGGGATTTCCAGTCATCCGTAGCCAGATCGTCCGATTCTGAATTATACAGTGCCTGATAGATTTGTAATCTGCTGCGAAATGCGCTTTGCAGAGGTGCCTCTATATTCTTTCTCAGTTCGGATACCAATTGCAGACCTCCATCCATGGTGGTCAGAGTCTCTTTGTCCAGGTTTATGTCCATCTGATCACGATTCACATTTTGCCTGAAAGCAGCACCCAAACGGGTATTTAACGACGTGCTCTCATTATCTATAAAGGTGCGCATCATACCCGCACTTTCCGTAAAAAGCAGAGGGTTTACAAATCTGGTATTGTCCTGGTCTTGCTGCGACAAATCTAAGAATTGAGATTCCATGCGGCCGGCAACAAAAGGATCCACCCAAGTCTGTAAAGTGAAGCGCCACAGACTTTCCAGATCGATCTTATCGGTAGATTTATCAGGAGCTTCCCAATATTTCTCGCCGGCGGAATTTGTCTTTTGCAGATGAGTCTGCCCAAAGGCCAGTTTCAAGGTATTGCGGTTGTGCAACCACTCCTTCATCTGCTTTTCCATGCTGGTATTAGAGCTCGCCATCCAGGTGATATTGCTCATCTCCTTACCCTGCCAGTTGTCGCTGAATGCGCTCTGAGAAAGCGTGAGATTCATATCGGAATCAATGTTCCAAGGCTCTGCGCTCAGGCCCAGGATAAGAATGCTGAGGGCAATTAGTACGGTTAGCTTTTTCATGTTTTGTTCTCCTTTATTTTTTCATTTTTTTATCATAAAAGGCGTTTTATTTATCTCATATTCCCGTGCCTGCCCACGGGATTTGTAGTAACAACCATATTCATGTCCCAAGTCCCAGGTAAGATAGTATAAATATATGATAAAGCAAAATACTTTTGTAGCAAGCAATATTTCTCGGGGGAGGACTTGGGATATTCAGGATAGAGCCGATTTTTGATATGGTTTATGAAATCCGGAATACGTTCCCAAGTATATAAGTTCATATCTAAAAACCCTCCTTAAAAGACTCTAGTTTCTGTTTCCGAT
Organism: Candidatus Cloacimonadota bacterium; assembly: GCA_023230795.1. Lineage (GTDB taxonomy): Bacteria > Cloacimonadota > Cloacimonadia > Cloacimonadales > Cloacimonadaceae > UBA5456. Next base: position 1,869 of record JALNWR010000027.1, on the reverse strand, counting down.
ATTCCTTTACGTGCGGGTATAAAGCCGAGAGATATCCTTGATTATTGTTTTACATCCCCCTTAAAAGACTTTAGGTGCCGGTTTTAACCGGCACGCCGATGCGGGCTGCTGGACTACATAGACAGCCTGGATCTTAAAAGACTTTAGGTGCCGGTTTTAACCGGCACCTGGAGTTTGGACATAATCTACTGATTCACTGACATACCTACCTTCCTATTGAGGTCGATTTGTAGCTGATTTTGCAAGTCGTAATCCGATGTAAGCTCCTTACGCATCAGATTAACCAGATCATTACACGACGGTCGTACGGAGCCCTTTCTCCACTTGGGTTGAGGCAGGTAGTTGTCACTTCGGTGTATGCCATAGCATTTCAAGCTCATTAACAACATAATACTATATGCCGCAATGAGTAAAGCCGGTGTTTTGATAACAGCATCTTTGTTCCAGACCTGAGCTTGTCCCAGACCCAGATTGTTCTTTTCTTCACGGTGGTTTACTTCAATCTCCCAACGATTGATGTATTGTTGAATAATGACCTCTGCGCTTAGTGTATCATCATTGGTCAGAATATATGCTTCTTGCTTGTAATTCTGTTTGCGCACATAAGATTTGTATGGCTTGGGAGCGATTACAATTAATCTGAGTTCCTGCCGTCCGGCACCTCGTTGCCATAGCACATTCTTGACTTCCTTGTATCTTACCTTACGTAGATTCTTGCCAATGTATAACATGATGGTCTTATATGGAATGCTATCATCCTGTCGCACAGAGAGGGGAGAAAAGGTTTCCCTAGAATAGAAGCGCCTTGATGAAGTTTTATCCCTGTAACATAATCTGGCATCTTTGCGACACCGGGCAGCAATTGTGATCCCATCAAGATTGGCTTTAAATATCGTTGAATTACAGAAAGAACCATCGGCTACAATGAGCAAAGTCTTATCCGCTGCCCCTTGCTCATCATAAACGATGCGTAATCTTCTGGCCTCTTTAAGGAAAGCCAGGCTAAGATTGTTTTTACGTTTGGCATCGTTGTAAGCCTCAATAGCCTCAGCCGAAGCATTTTTACCAGGCTTCTTTATCGCCGGCACATTAGTTGCTGATACAGGTATGCCACGACATACGTGATAAAGTTTATCTTCATCATCAGGATCAGGGATCTCCTGTTGAAAAAGCGGAAGCAACGCTGAAAACTGCAGTACTCTGTGACCATACATTAGGTTGTAACGAAACGGCGGAGACATGGCATCCATGAAGTATTGGGCGTAGGGGATTTTCTTGCCGGTCTTTTTGATCTTGGTATCGTCAACAGCGAGGCAGATATAACCATCATCGAAATACGAAATGGTTTCTTCTATAACTGGTTTGAACAGTTCTTCATCGTTCCATTTGCTTCTCGAAAGTAACTTGTAGTCCGAGCTCCAGTCTCTGTCATCCAAGCCACCAAATACCAGGCTCTGAGTTATCGTGTTACGACTGGGGTTGAGCAACAAACATAGTGCTAATCTGATGGCTCTCATCATGGTTCTACCCTGTACAAAGACATCATTCCATTCATTCATCATGTTAAATACGGCCTCGCTGAGTGACATGATCCTAACCCTCCTGTTTCAGTGAACGATATAGGTCCCTGTATTCGCTCAAACCAAAGGTATTGGGGCCAGTCTTAACAAAACGATCCATCCGATTAATCTTCTTCAATAATGCAGAAACGATAGATTCCCGATATAGCTCAATATCGTATTTCTCCCTGCATTGCTCAATGATCTCGGTTACATGGAGTGGCCTCCTGGATGATCTTAGTATACTAATGTTTCTCACACCTAAGTCATTGATAAACCTTGTGTATTGAACGCAGGTATTCACGCAAGC